>NZ_JANSIK010000109.1:0-4231 GCF_047462035.1 Synechococcus sp. R5-15
ACCGAGATCCACACCCGCGCGCCGGGGTTTTGGCTGGTGGCCGTGTAGAGCACCTGCGCAATCCGGCTCATCATCGCCGTGGATCCCCCCCCTTGCGTGAATTCGGGGGAGAAGTTGAGGAAAATATCGTCGCCCTCCACCCGCACATCCAACACCCGCGTCTGGGGGGGAATGGCCGTGGTGAGGTGGGGATCCCGGGGGCCGGCAATCAGCTCCTCCAAGGCCAGGCGGATGGCTTCTTGAGTGTCAAAGGCGCGAACCCTGCGCTCCTGCTGCACGTAGTCAATAGAGTTGTCAGCACTGGTCAGCCAATACAGGGAAAGGGTTTGCCGGGGCCCGATGCTGTACCACCAAGCTCCCCCCATCACCCCTAACCCCAGCAAGAAGCCAAGGATCCCCAGTTGTAGGGCCCGGCCCCGACGCGGGCGGGAACGCCGTCCTCCCAACCTGACGGAGCTGAGCTGTGCGGTACGGCCTCCGTAGTGGCTCATCGCTGGCGATCCCCCTCTCTAACCTAGCTCTAGGGTAGCGAAGAAAAGCCCTCCCTGCCGGGGATCCCCCATAGGCTGGACAGGCAAAAGTGCGGCAGCAACTGGGATCCCTTTATTTGTATGATGATAATGATTTACACCCGGCATTGCTGAGTCGATAACTGAGCACACAAGGAGCTGAGCCTCAATCATGGTTACTGCCACCGCTACTGCCACCAATGTTGGCTACATCACTCAGGTCATTGGGCCTGTGATCGACGCCGAGTTTCCCAGCGGCAAGCTGCCCGAAATCTACAATGCCCTCAAGGTGGAGGGCACAACCGAAAGCGGCCTGAAGGTTAACGTCACCTTTGAGGTGCAGCAGCTTTTGGGGGATAACCGCGTGCGTGCGGTGGCCATGTCCTCGACCGACGGCCTGGTGCGGGGCATGCCGGTGGTGGATACGGGCGCTCCGATTACTGTGCCGGTCGGGCAGCCCACCCTGGGGCGCATTTTCAATGTGCTGGGAGAGCCGGTTGACCAAGGAGAGCCCGTTCAAGCCCAAGAATTTGCCCCCATCCACCGCAGTGCGCCTCCACTTGTCGATTTGACGATTAAGCCAGAGCCCTTTGAAACCGGCATCAAGGTGATTGACCTGCTGGCCCCCTTCAAAAAGGGGGGCAAGGTGGGCCTGTTTGGCGGCGCCGGCGTCGGCAAGACAGTGCTCATCCAGGAGCTGATCCACAACATTGCCGAGGAGCACTCTGGCCTGTCGGTGTTTGCCGGCGTGGGAGAGCGCACCCGCGAGGGCAATGACCTCTACAACGAGATGAAAGAATCCGGTGTGCTGGACAAAGTGGCGCTGGTCTATGGCCAGATGAACGAGCCACCGGGTGCCCGCATGCGGGTTGGCCTGACTGCCCTGACCATGGCAGAGTACTTCCGCGACGTTAACAAGCAGGACGTGCTGCTGTTCATCGACAATATCTTCCGCTTTGTGCAGGCCGGGTCGGAAGTGTCGGCGCTGTTGGGCCGCATGCCCTCGGCGGTGGGTTACCAGCCCACCTTGGCTACCGAAATGGGCAACCTGCAAGAGCGCATCACCTCTACCAAGCAGGGATCCATCACCTCGGTGCAGGCGGTGTATGTGCCTGCTGACGACTTGACGGATCCGGCCCCAGCAACCACCTTTGCCCACCTCGACTCCACGGTGGTATTGTCCCGCAGCTTGGCAGCCAAGGGTATCTATCCGGCGGTGGATCCCCTGGATTCCTCTTCCACCATCCTGCAGGCGGACATTGTGGGCGAAGAGCACTACAACACCGCCCGGGCAGTGAAGCAAACGCTGCAGCGCTACAAAGAGCTGCAAGATATCATCGCCATCCTGGGGCTGGACGAGCTGTCGGAAGAGGACAAGCTGGTGGTGGCCCGCGCCCGCCGCATCGAGCGTTTCCTGTCCCAGCCGTTCTTCGTGGCGGAGGTATTCACTGGCTCCCCCGGCAAGTATGTGAAATTGGCAGACACCATCAAGGGCTTCCAGCGCATTTTGTCGGGGGAATTGGACAATCTGCCGGAGCAAGCCTTCTACTTGGTGGGCACCATCGAAGAGGCCATCGAGAAAGCGGAGAAGCTCAAGTCCAAGTGATCCCTCACCCCCAGCCCCTTTCCCACAGGAGGAGAGGGGAGTTGCCGATAGCGCGGCGACTGGGCTCCCCAGGGTTGAAGGGGGGAACGCCCTGGTGGCATTGCTGACTGAAAGCGCTCCCCAGACCCGGCAGGGCTCCTTCTTTTCGGGGGAGCCTTGGTTTTATCTACAGGTGGGACGGCTGCTAGGGATCCCCGGCGACAGGCCCGAAGCGATAGCCTTTGCCGTAGACGGCGTGGATCAATTCTGCTGCCCCGGGCAACCTGAGGCGTCGCCGCAGCAGGCGCACCTGGGCTGCCAAGACGTTGCTGCTGGGGGGATCCTCTCCGGCCCACACCTGCTCGTAGATCTGGTCGTGGGTGAGCAACTGGCCGGGATGGGTCATGAAGTACTCCAGCAGGCGAAACTCTTTTTGGGAGAGGTGGATCATCCGCCCCTGCCGGTAGGCCACCTGGTTCTCCCGATCCAGCTCCAAATCCCCGACCTGCAGGCGAGGGATCCCTTCTCCAGGGCCGGTGGCCCGCCGCAAGAGGGCTCGCACCCGCGCCAGCAGTTCCCGCAGCTCAAACGGCTTTACCAAGTAATCATCTGCCCCGGCATCCAGCCCTTCCACCCGGTCGTCTAGGGTATCTTTGGCGGTCAAAAACAGGATGGGAGTGGTGCCATCCACCTGCCGCACCCGCTGACAGAGGGAAAGCCCGGAGAGCTCCGGCAACATCCAATCCAAGACCAGCAGATCGTAGGGCAGAGCGGGGGACTTTTGCAGCAGCTCCCAGGCCCGCCCTCCTGTGTAGGCGACGTCCACCGTGTAGCCCTCTCGCCTCAATTGCTGGGCCAGAGAATCGGCCAACTCCACTTCATCGTCCACCAATAAAATCCGTGCCATAGGACTCCGTCCCGCTAACGCGAACACCTCAGGACTCGGTCTCGCTGTTGTCTTGGAAACAATGTGGAGCGCTGACGTACTCAGAAAAGGACTCCGTCCCGCCAGAACTGGAGAGCGGCTCAAGCTGCAAGGATAGATCGTAAAGGCGGCGCCGCGTCCAGATGGGGGATCCCTGCAGACGCTGGGCCAACCGGCGGCTGGCTGCGGAGCGGGATAGGCCCTCGGCCAGCAACCGGGCCATTTCTTGGCGAATTTCCGCTTCCGAAGCACCGTCTCCCAGCCCGTTCAAGGACTCCGCCCCGCCCCTGGCAGGGTTGTTGCTTTGTAACGCTGTCGCGACGGGGCCGCGAACGGCACCCACATATCCCTCAAGCAAGAGGGTGAACTCCCCTCGGGGCGGCTGAGCAGCGCAGTGCTCCAAGGCTGCTGCCAGGGATCCCCGCCAGAAGGACTCGTACAGCTTGGTCAGCTCCCGCGCCAGCACGATCTGCCGCTCTGGGCCGCAGTGATCCAGCAGATCCTGCAGAGTTTGGCGCAGGCGATGGGGGGCTTCATAGAGAACGACGGTGCGCTCTTCTTGGGCCAACTGTTGCAGGCGGGCCTGTCGCTGACTGGGTTTAAGCGGCAAAAATCCCTCGAACACGAATCGTCCTGTAGGCAGGCCCGAAGCGGTCAAGGCGGCAACAGCAGCTACCGGCCCCGGCACAGGGATCACCGGGATCCCGGCCTGAATGCAGGCGCGCACCAACTCTTCTCCCGGATCGGAGATGGCAGGAGTGCCGGCATCGCTGATCAGGGCCACCGACTGGCCCGCCGACAGATACTTCAGGAGTTGCGGGATCCGTTGGGCAGCGTTGTGCTCGTGATAGCTGATGAGGCGGGCGGAGATTTGAAAATGTTTAAGAAGCTGGCCGGAGTGGCGAGTATCTTCTGCCGCCACCCAGTCCACTTCCCGCAAAACCCGCAGCGCCCGCAGGGTGATGTCTTCGCGGTTGCCGATGGGGGTAGCCACCAAATAAAGGCTGGCGGTGGGGTGTTCCATCCCGAGCTCCAAGGCTGAGCTGCCGATAACCAGACAATAGCCAATTAGAGCAATTAGAGATCGCCTCGGATCCCCAGATTAACCTCTCTTGGCCGGTGCCCCGATACCCAAGCATCTGCCTTTCGCGGTAGCGGGACGGAGTCCTTTCGCGGTAGCGGGACGGAGTCCTTTCGCGGTAGCGGGACGGA
>NZ_JANSIK010000110.1:0-5692 GCF_047462035.1 Synechococcus sp. R5-15
GGCTTGCCAACTGCAGGGCTACCGAAAGCCCGCCCTGTACTGCGAAGCAGTCAGGGTCGGGTAGTTTACGTTAACTCATGTTAATTTGGGGGCGTCTTCCTCTTCCATCCTGCGATCTCTATGAGCATTCAACTTCCTCGCTGGCTAGAACTGGCCTTGCCTTTCTTTCATCCTGTGCTGATGATTTTGGCATTTGCGCTGGCCCTGTATGCCCTTTACCTGGGTCTGCAAGCGCGACGGGTGCGCACTGCCTCAGCAGAAGAACGCAAGGAGCTGATCAAAGGGAAGTTTGGTCAGCGGCATTTCCTCGCCGGATCCCTGTTCTTGGTGTTGATGGTGTTCGGGGCGCTGGGCGGCATGGGGGTTACCTACCTGAACAATGGCAAGCTGTTTGTTGGGCCTCACCTGCTGGCTGGGTTGGGCATTGTGGCCTTGGTGGCCAGCTCTGCGGCTCTAGCACCGCTGATGAAAGACGGGCAAAAGGTCTGGGCGCGTAATGTGCATGTCCTATTAAACGTGGTGATCCTGGCGATCTTGGGTTGGCAGGCGGTGACCGGCTTTCAGATTGTGCAGCGCATCGTCAACCAGATGCTGACCACACCCCAGGTGGCTTAATCTCCCCGAAAGACCCATGCAACCCTGAACAGGGCTGAGCTTTGGGAGGACTTTGTCCCGCTGGTGCGAGCCGAGAAGTCCGTCGACCCAAAGACTTCGGCCTCCCCTTTTCGGAACCCAGAGCTTCATCATGTCAGAATGGCAGAGCAGGCGCTGCATCCTTCGGCTGTAGAGGGGCGCAGTCTTGTTGCCGATACCCAGTTAACGCAACGGTTCTCCCTATGTCGGTTAGCCCTCTTCCCAGTTGGGTCAAGCGTTCCATCGGCAAAGCCAGCGAGACTTCAGCGGTGCAGCAGGTGATCAAGCAGCGGGGCCTGCACACCATTTGTGAGGAGGGGCGCTGTCCAAATCGAGCCGAGTGCTACAGCCAAAAAACCGCTACATTTCTGCTGATGGGAGGGATCTGCACCCGCGCCTGCTCTTTTTGCCAGGTGGCCAGTGGACGGCCCGCACCGTTGGATCCCACAGAGCCGGAGAAAGTGGCCGAGGCGGTTGAGCTGCTGGGGCTCAGCTATGTGGTACTCACCTCGGTGGCCCGCGACGATCTGCCCGACCAGGGATCCGGTCGCTTTGTGGAGGTCATGGAGGCAATTCGGCGGCGCTGCCCCGGCACCCAGATCGAGGTGCTTGCCCCCGACTTTCGCGGGGATCGCGAGTGCATTGCCCGTGTGGTGGCTGCCCAGCCTGTTTGCTACAACCACAACATCGAAACGGTGCGACGCCTCTCCCAGGCAGTACGGCGCAGCTCCGGCTACGACTTGTCCTTGCGGGTTTTGCGAACGGTCAAGGAGCTGAATCCTGGATTACCCACCAAGTCTGGGCTGATGCTGGGGCATGGGGAGACCCGCGCAGAAGTGCTGGAAACTTTCCGGGATCTGCTGGCGGTGGGATGCGATCGTCTGACTCTGGGGCAATACCTACAACCTTCCTTGGCCCATCGCCCTGTGGAACGCTACTGGACTCCGGAAGAGTTTGCCGAGCTGGGCCAGATAGCCCGCCAGATGGGGTTTCGCCAGGTGCGCTCAGGGCCATTGGTGCGCAGCTCCTACCACGCTGCCGAAATGGTTGAGAACTAGGCCAGGGAGCTTGGCAGAGAGGCTGTGCAGTCTGTCATAGCCAACCTTTCCCGTCCGATCAAGGCACGAAGGCCCGCTTCCAGGCCGAACGCTCGGGCTGCAAACCGGCTGAGCACCTGTGGCGCCAGGGATCCCAGGCGATACAGGCTGACCCCCGCCACCAGACCCGGCAAAAGGCCGTTGCCCCAGTCTCCCCACAGCCAGGAACTTACTCCTTCTGCTAGCAGCAGCAAAGCCCCATTGAGCAGCAGCGGTCGCCACAGCCCCTCGCGAAAGGAGACCAGCCCCCTCCACAAGGCCGTCCGGGGTAGGTGAAGCCGCACTCCCAAGCCCAGCAGCCAAAGACCATCCAGCAGTGGGGCCAACAGCAAATCCAACCCCAGCGGAGCCAAGCCCACCACAATCCCCTTGCCAAGGGCGAAAATCCTGCCCCATTGCTCCACAAAGGGGGCATGGTGCTGCCACTGTTTTTCCAGAATCTGGGCCTGAACCCGGTCCAGCCGCTTCAACACATTCAAAGCCAGGAGGGATCCCGCCTCGGTTTGCAAAATCTGCAGAATTCGCCCCCGCAAGGCTTCAATTTGGGGTGCAGGCCGTTCCCATTCCAAAGTAATGCGGCCATCCGGCCAGTGGGTGCGGACTTTCAGAGGTTTTGGGCAAGCGGCCACGGTCAAAATCTCCTGCGGCGATACCCAGCCTAGGTGGCGGCTGATCTGGGCACAAATGGCCTGCAACTCCGCTTCGGAGTAGAGATCGCATTTGTTCAACACCAGCAGGATGGGCTTGTATAGAGTGCGCAGCTCCGAGAGAGCTTGGTATTCCAACTGGGTCAGGTCGGTGGCGATGACAAACACGATCAAATCCGCCGAGCGGGCCACATCCCAGGCCAACTGTTCGCGGGCTTCTCCTTCCACTTCGTTCAAACCCGGAGTATCCACCAGCCTCACCCGCCAAGGGATCCCTGGCTCCGGCTGCCACAGCAGGGATTGGGGCTGCTGAGTGACCCCATTGAGGGGGCCCACCTTCAATCGCTCCTCGCCGGTTAGGGCGTTCAGGACGGCCGACTTGCCACGGTTGACCAGCCCAAACACCGCAATGGAAAACAGCCGCGCGGTGAGGCGCTTGCGCAAAGTGGATAGAGCCCTGAACTCCGGTTGTAAATCCCGACGGCTGGCCAGAGATTGCCAATGATCCCAGCACCTTTGCAAAACGGTTTCGGCTTGGGTCAAGGGAGTGGTCATAGACAGGGGCAATGGACTAACCCTCACTCTAGAGGGAATTGCCCCTCAGGGCTAGCCGTTTCTCCCCCCCAGCGTGGGGAATCCAAACCCCACAAAATAGGGCATGATCACCCTAGGGTTCCGCCGAATCTCCTATGCTGTACCGCCTTCCCCAATCTCTGAAATGGCTTCGTGTGGGTGGATCCCATCGTTCTAAGCAAGAGCGCCAGATCGTGCGCAGCCTGCTGGCCTTTGCTGGGGCGCTGCTGGTTATGGATGTTGTGCTTCTGAGCGCCCTTCGCTAGTCCAACTTGGCAAGCCCATCGTTAGGTGATTCCGAACAAGTCTAAGTCTGAGGCATTCCTCTAGCACTGCTACAGGCAAGCACTCCCAGCCCCTTGCCCATTATGAGGAGAGGGGATCCCAGAATTGGCAAACAGTTGCACTGCAACTCGAAATAACCCCAACCCGATCAGAGGGTGGGAAGGGTTTTCCAAGTTACCAAGTTGCCTGTCAGGCAACTGTTAATTGACCAGCAAAAGGCTAGCTGGGATCCCTTGTGCTGCGAGGGCAAGCCGCCGGGGATGGGGGCCGGATCGGGAATAATGGAAGCGGCCCCAGCCGGGAGAGCTGGGTTTTCCCCGCGCTGAGGTCGTTGTTTCCCTTCTCTTGAGGCCGGCTATGGTTTTGCAGGAGGCGGCGGGCGTGCCCCGCATCAACGCGCGCGAGTCGGATGTTTTCGACATTTTCAACCTGAAGCATTATCTCGGCCCTAACCCCTATCTCAATACAGCCGCTTTCACCTTCGACTTTGCCCTTACCCAGTGCCCACAGCCGCTGCCCATTGATGTCTACCTGTCCAAGGTCTGCTTCCATTTCCCCCAGTTGCAGGAGGGATCTTATCCTTCCTACGCCCACTTGTTTGCCCGGCTGGTGACGGAGGTGAACCGGTTGCAGATGGATCTCCACTTGCAGAAGTGGAGCTGTCACCTGTTTCCAAAGTATGTGCGCATCGCGGTGCAGACCTTGCATGGCCGTACCACTCGTGCCGCGGTTTATTTTGCTTGGGATTGGCTGGAAGCCATCGCCCAAGGGGAGCCCTTCGACGTTGAAGGGGAGATGCGCCGCCTGCAGCAATTGTTTCGCGACTCGGTGTACGGCGGGCCGACGGTCTATGCCCTCTTGCGGGCTGCTCACGAACGCGGGATCCCGACCTACTACCTGTGGGATGAGGGGGTGATGCAGTATGGCTATGGGCGCAACCAGGTGCGAGGGGTGGCCACCACCTTTCACTGCGACAGCCATCTCGACTCTGACTTCACCACCCGCAAAGACGATTGCAAAGCCTTTCTGGCGGCGCAAGGGTTCCCCGTGCCCCAGGGAGAGGTGGTCGCCTCTTTGGCAGAAGCTTTGCAGTTGGCGCAGGAAATCGGCTATCCGGTGGTGCTCAAGCCGGTGGCCGGCCATAAGGGGATGGGGGTGACGGCTGGCATTCAAACCCCAGAAGAGCTGGCCTTTGCCTACGAGGTAGCCGTGGCAGCCCTTCCCCCTGAGGAGCCCATCCGGCTGATCCTGGAAAAGCATCTGCAGGGCACCGATTTTCGCCTGTTGTGTGTGGGAGGCCGCTTTGTGGCGGCCACGGAACGACGCCCCGCCTCAGTGACGGGAGATGGCCAAAGCACCATCGGGCAGCTCATCGAGCAGGCCAACCGGGATCCCGTCCGTTGGGATACCCCCACTTCTCCCCTGGGGCCGATCCAATGGGACGAGGCAATGGAGCGCTTTCTGGCAGAGCAAGGCTTGACAGTGGACAGTGTGCTGGAACCGGGGCGGACGGTCTATCTGCGCAAGGTATCCAATCTCTCGGCGGGAGGAGTGAGCCGCGATGTCACGGCCACCGTCCATCCCGACAACGTGGTTTTGGCCCAAACCATTGCCCAGCAGTTCTCACTGGTGTGCTTGGGCATCGATGTCATTGCCCCCAGCCTGGAGCGCTCCTGGAAGGAGGGATCCCTGGGGATCATCGAGATCAATGCTGCGCCAGGTGTGCTCATGCACCAAAAACCTGCCATTGGCGCGGGAGTGGATGTGCCGGGGGCAATCCTCGACCATCTGTTTCCCAAGACGGCCCGCATCCCGATTTTGACCTTTAACCGCCTCACCTTGGCGGAGGCGCACACCTTGGTGGAGCATATTTTGTCCCACCGCCCCAACGCATGTGTGGGATCCGTCTGTCGGGAGGGTGTGCTGCTAAACCACAGCTCTAGACCCCTGCAGGGCAGCCTCTTTCGCCAGGTGAAAACCCTGCTGCGCCATCCCCAACTGGATCTGCTTTTGGCGGAAGCCGACGAAGAGACCCTGGAGCGGGAGGGCTTGGCCTACGAAGGCAGCGATCTGGTGGTGCTGCGGGATCCCTCCGATCAAGAGCTGCAAACCCTGAAACGGGATCTCAACCCCGGCGGCGCCCTCTTCCTGCAGCGGGGATCCACCCTAACTTTGACGGTGGCGGGCCAGGCGGAGCGATTTGAATTGCCGAGGACAGACCTTCAGATGGGGATCCTGCTGCGCTCCATGACCCTGCGGATCATCTGCAGAACCATTAGCCAGATGCTGAAGAACTGGTCTGGCTGAGGGGTTTTGGATTTTCTTCAGATTCTTGTAAAAGGGTAGGCAAAACAAGGGATCCCTGCTGGGGAAAAAGGCCGGCCAGCCAGTCAGCTAGAAATCGCAGGAGCCCCGCACTGTACCCGTAGGGTCAGTGCCGGGAGGAATGCGCTTTGA
>NZ_JANSIK010000111.1:0-23541 GCF_047462035.1 Synechococcus sp. R5-15
CTGCCCTTACCGGCCGATAGACCAAGTGGTGCAGCTTGGCGGTGTTCCAGCAGTTCTTTTGTTTGGCGGTATCGAGAATCTGGTTGCAAGCGTCAGCAAATCTCTGCAGGGTGCGATCAATTTCTTGACGCAACTCCTGTGGGACTATCAGCTTGCAACGTACGGAGATAGTCTGGCTCATGGGCTTATTGTAGTTCATCCAGACCTTGGTTGGCCTATTTATCATTTATCATTTATATAGTCAGTATATATAGTCAGTACACCTACATGGAGGCGGGCTTTCCTCCTGACACCAAGCCTGCGGCTATGGTGCGGGCCTCCAGCCCGAAAATTTGGTGAAAGCCCCGATCCCGTTCGTGTCAGCAGTGCGGAACATTTTGGCCAGGCCCGCCGTTAGAGGACAAAGTTAACCAGCTTTTTCGGCACCACCACCACTTTTTTGGGTGTTGCCCCCTCCAGGTATTTCTGCGCTGCTTCTGACCGAAGGGCCAACTGTTCCTGCTCCTCCGGCGTCACCTCGGCAGGGGCCTCAAACGAGCCGCGCAATTTGCCGTTCACCTGAATCACAATGGTCACCGTGTCGGCCACCAGCGCTGCCGGGTCATAGCTGGGCCAAGACTGCCGATGCACCGAGTCTGCGCCCCCCAGCGCCTGCCACAGCTCCTCCGCAATATGGGGGGCAAAAGGCGCCATCAGCAACACCAGCGTGCGGATCCCCTCTGCATAGACCGGCGAATCCGGGATCCCGGCCTCCCCCAGAGCATTGCTCAGCTTCATCAGCTCGGCAATGGCGGTGTTGAATTGATAATCGTTTTCCAGATCTTCGCTGACTTCCTTGATGGCGGTGTGGATGGCCCGGCGCAGATCTTTTTCCGCCTTGGTCAGGGATCCCACCTCGACCTTGGCCGGCAACAGCTCTGAGACCCTGCCCCGCCAGGACTCCGTCCCGCCACCGCGAACGACAAACTCGTACACCTGCCGCCAGACGCGGTTGAGAAAGCGAAATTGCCCTTCCACGTCGGCATCGTCCCACTCCAGATCCTTCTCCGGCGGGGCCTTGAACAAGATAAACATGCGGGCCGTATCTGCCCCGTAGTGGGCCAGCACCTCCTCGGGATCCACGCCGTTGCCCTTGGATTTGGACATGGTAGCGTAGATAACTTGCAGGGGCTCGCCCGTTTCCGGATCCCGCGGGTTGTCGGGATCCTGCACCAGAGCTGCCGGGATCCAGCGATCCTTGCCGGACTTGTTGGGGTTGTAGTAGGTGCGCCCTTGCACCATCCCCTGGGTGAGCAGACGCGAGAACGGCTCGTCAAAATCCAGCAGCCCCCGATCCCGCAACACCTTGGTAAAAAAGCGGGAATAGAGCAGGTGCAGGATGGCGTGCTCGATGCCGCCCACGTACTGATCCACCGGCAGCCAGGCGTTCACCTGGTCTTTGCGGAAGATCTCTTGGTCGTTGCGGGCATCGCTAAAGCGCAGGAAGTACCACGACGAGCAGACAAAGGTGTCCATGGTATCGGTTTCCCGGCGAGCCTCCGCGCCACAGGTGGGGCACTTCACCTTCACCCAGTCCTCCAACTGGGCCAACGGGGATCCCCCTCGCCCCGTCAGCTCCACATCCTCCGGCAAGAGCACCGGCAGATCCTTCTCCGGCACCGGCACAATGCCACAGTGGGGACAATGGATCACCGGGATGGGACAACCCCAGTAGCGCTGCCGCGAGATCAGCCAATCCCGCAGGCGGTAGTTGATCTGCTTTTCCCCCAGCCCCTGGGCTTCCAGCCAGGCGATGGCCCTTTCCACGCTTTGCCCTGGGCCTTTGCCCACCGGGATCCCGTCTAGGGGGCCAGAGTTGATCATCACCCCTTCCCCCGTCCAGGCAGCCTGCAGTTCCAAGGACTCCGTCCCGCTGGCGCGATCCGTCGAGGATAAGGAACCCTCCGGCGGCTGCACCACCCGCTTGATGGGCAGGCCGAACTTGCGGGCAAACTCGAAATCCCGCTGGTCGTGGGCGGGCACGGCCATGATGGCCCCCGTACCGTAGCCCATCAGCACATAGTCGGCAATCCAGATGGGGATCCGCTCTTGGTTAACGGGGTTGATGGCGTAGGATCCCGTCCAAACCCCCGTTTTTTCCCGGTCTTCGGCGCTGCGCTCGATCTCGCTGCGGGCAGCGGCCTGGGCTTGATAGGCTCTGACGGCCTGCAGTTGCTCGGCAGTGGTGAGCTTGTCCACCAAGGGGTGCTCCGGCGACATCACCATGAAGGTGGCCCCCCAGAGGGTATCAGGCCGGGTGGTGAATACTGCCAGCTCGTCCCCTGCCTCGGTTTTGAAAATCACCTTGGCCCCCACCGATTGGCCAATCCAGTTCTCCTGCATGGTGCGCACCCGCTCCGGCCAGCCGGAGAGCTTTTCCAGATCCGCCAGCAGTTGGTCGGCATAGGCGGTGATTTTGAAAAACCACTGCTTGAGCATGCGCTTTTCCACCAGGGCGCCGGATCTCCAGGAACGCCCCTCCGCATCCACCTGCTCGTTGGCCAGCACCGTCTGATCCACCGGATCCCAGTTCACTGGCGCTTCCTTCTGGTAGGCCAGGCCGGCCTTGAAAAATTGCAGGAAGAGCCACTGCGTCCACTTGTAGTAGTCGGGGGCGCAGGTGGTGATCTCCCGCTCCCAGTCGTAGGACAGGCCCAACCGCTGCAGTTGCTCCCGCATCTGGGCAATGTTTTGGTAGGTCCACTTGGCCGGTGGGATCCCCCGGTCGATGGCGGCATTCTCCGCCGGCAGGCCAAAGGCATCCCAGCCCATCGGGTGCAACACCGCGTATCCCTGCATTCGTTTGTGGCGGGCAATCACATCGGTGATGGTGTAATTGCGCACATGCCCCATGTGCAGGTTGCCGCTGGGGTAGGGGAACATAGACAGGGCATAAAATTTGCGGCTCCCGTCCTTCAGCTCTGGGGTGCGATCCAGCCCAATTTCACGCCAGTGGGCTTGCCACTTGCTCTCGATGGCCTGGGGATTGTAGCGCGCGTCCACGGTTCGATGCTCCTGGGAAAAAAGCGCTCACGCTGGGAGATAGAAGCATTTTGACATACTCCCCACGCCAGTGCTCTCAAGCAAGGAACGGGATCCCTTTGGCTCTGAAAACCCGACAAGCAGAGATCAGTAGGTTTCTTCGTGCCACCTGTCTGCTTTCTTCAGTTCCTTCTGGAACTTGCTCCAATCCTGACCGGCTTGTTCGGCCAAAGGCCCCATGACGTTGTTGATCCCGTCCTCCATCCCCTTGAGGCCGCAGATGTAGGTGTAGGTGTTGGGCTGTTGCAGCATCTCCCACAGCTCGGCGCCGTACTCGGCCATGCGGTTTTGCACGTACATTTTCTTGCCATCGGGGGTTTGTTGCTCGCGGCTGATGGCGTAATCGACGCGGAAGCGATCCCCGTACTGGGCTTTCCAGGCCTCCAGATCCCCGTGGTAGAGCAAGGTGGAAGTGGTGGGCACCCCAAAGAACAGCCAGATCTTGCCCTGATAGTTGGGATCCTCTTCAAACAGGTGCTTGATGAAGGCGCGAAAAGGGGCAATGCCGGTGCCGGTGGCGATCAAGATCAGGTTGGCATTCTCATCTTCGGGCAGTAGGAAGGTTTTCCCCGATGGCCCCGTGATCATCACCTCGTCGCCTGCCTTCAAATCGGTGAGGAAGCCGGAGCAGACCCCCACCCCCGGCTGGCCTGTCTCTCTATCGACATATTCAGCCCGCTTCACGCTCAAAGAGACGGTGCGCCCCTCGCCATCATCGCCAAAGCGGGTGGAAGCAATCGAGTAGAGGCGGGGCTTGTGGGGCTTGCCCTTGGCATCTTCGCCAGGAGGGATAATGCCAACGCTTTGCCCTTCTAGGTAGCGGTAGTTGGGATCCGGCAAGCTGAGCACAATGTGCTTAGTCAGTCCGGGTGCTCCTTCACCGACAATGGAGTAGGTCTCCACGCAGTGGCCGATCAACGGTGCGTTGGGACGATACAGATTGACGACAACCTCTCGCTTTTCTGCGCTGGCAACCATACCTGCGATCTGCTCCTGGCACTGGGAGGAAATGAGTTTACATATAGCAAAATAGCAAACACCACAGCAGCCCGGCTGCTCAAATGGAACTTGTCAGAGGAGAAGCAGACGACCTTCGCCAGCCCCCCAGGCCGTCCTGAGAGCGGCAACCCCGGAAAAATAATCCCGGCCAAGCTCATCGGCCAAAAATATGGATTTTTTGTTAAATTGTTGCTTAGGGTGCCCACCTCTCTGGCCTGCCAGCGGCTTGTGATGTAACGGCTTTATTTGGTATCATGCAAGACCGTAACAGTTGGTAACTTTCTAGAGCCTTTTTCTCAGTTTTGCCCTGCCCGTCCCCAAGGAGTTCCCATGGCAAGCAGTCCTGATCGTGTTGTGATGATTGGTGTCGCCGGAGATTCTGGCTGTGGCAAGTCCACCTTTTTACGCCGGCTGGGGGATCTATTTGGCCGGGATCTGATTACCACCATCTGTCTGGATGACTATCACTCCTTGGATCGCTACCAGCGCAAAGAGAAGGGCATCACGGCGCTGGATCCCCGCGCCAACAACTTCGACCTGATGTACGAGCAGGCCAAGGCGCTTAAGAACGGCCAAAGTGTGATGAAGCCCATCTACAACCACGAGACGGGGCTGATTGACCCACCGGAGCTGGTGGAGCCCAACCGCATCATCGTCCTGGAGGGGCTGCATCCCATGTATGACGAGCGGGTGCGCCAGCTGCTGGACTTCAAGGTGTACTTGGATCTGGCCCCAGAGATCAAGATTGCTTGGAAAGTGAAGCGGGACATGGCGGAGCGGGGCCACACCTACGAAGATGTGTTGCGCTCAATCGAGGCTCGCCGCCCGGACTTTGAAGCCTATGTCGATGTGCAGAAGCAGTACGCCGATGCCGTCATTGAGGTTTTGCCTACCCAGTTGTTGCCGGAGCTGGATCCAGAGCACAAAGTACTGCGGGTGCGGCTGATCCAGCGGGAAGGGGTGAAGTACTTCGACCATGTCTATCTCTTTGACGAAGGCTCCACCATCGATTGGATCCCCTGCGGCAAAAAGCTGACCTGTTCCTACCCAGGGATCCGCCTCCACTATGGCCCTTCCACCTACTTCGAGCACCCGGTTTCGATTCTGGAGATCGACGGCACCTTCGACAAGCTGGAAGAGGTCATCTACATCGAGAACCACCTGAGCAACTTGTCCACCCGCTACTATGGCGAGCTGACGGAACTGTTGCGCAAGCACCCGGAATACCCGGGATCCCGCAATGGCTCTGGTCTGATTCAGATCATCGTGGGCCTGAAGCTGCGCGCCCTCTACGAGCAAATTCGGGCAGAAGCCAAAGAGCTGGCGGTGGCTTCCTAGTGTTTGCCCCGCTTAGGGGATCCCTTCGGTAAAGTGTTGGTGCAGGTCGGCTGACCCAGCATAGGTCGGCAGTAGGGCTTCGGTGTATGCAGGGATTCCAGTTGGAGATCTTTCCGGAGGGCCCCGTCTTAATCCAACGGGCCATCGAGATTTGGCAAGCTCGGTCAGCCGCTGCCATTCGCGAGCGGGGACGCTTTACGGTGGTCTTGGCCGGGGGAAGCACCCCCAAGAAGCTGTATGCTGCCCTGGCCCAAACCCCAGGGATCCCTTGGCAACAAACCTGGCTGTTCTGGGGGGATGAGCGCTATGTTCCCCCGGATCACCCTGAAAGCAACTACCGCATGGTACGAGAAACCCTGCTGCAGCAGATCGGGATCCCGGCAGCTCAAGTTTTCCCTATGCCCACCCAAGCAGGGGATCCCCTTCGCGATGCTGCCGAATACGAGGCGACCCTGCGGCAGATTTTCGGTACAGAGTGCCCTTCTCTCGACCTGGTATGGCTGGGAGTGGGGGAAGATGGCCACACAGCTTCCTTGTTTCCCGACACAGCCGCTCTGCAGGTGCAGCACCGCTGGGTGACGGTGGGGCAAAAAGGGCAGGAGCCGCGTCTAACCTTGACCTATCCCGTCCTCAATCAGGCAGCCCAGGTGGTGTTCCTGGTAACCGGAGCGAACAAAGCCCCCATCGTGAAAGAGGCGCTGACCACCGAGGCCCACCTACCCTGCCAGCGCATAAACCCCAGAGGACGGCTGCTGTGGTTGCTGGATGCGGCGGCAGCGGCTCAACTGCCCCTGCCCTGTGTCCCGCTGCTCAGCTAAACAACAGGCGGGCTAACTGCCGATGGGATAGGATCCCCAGGCCCACCGCCCCCAAAATCATCCCAGCCCATTCCGGTGGCCACAGGTTTGATAGCCCCAGCGGCCAACGCACCAGGTTTCATGGGTCGAGAACCGGCGGGGCAGGGATCCCTCAGGGGTTGCCGGGCAAATTCTTCAGTACTGGAATCACCAGCTCTTGGACGGGCAGCGCTACGGGCTGGGCGGAGTCACTGCTCAGGGAGCTGGATGGCGCAGAGGGAGAAGAGCTGGGGATCTCGCCCATGGGCCGCAGTTGCCAGCGGATGATCTGCTCGCCGCGGTAAAAGGTGACCAACAACTGATCCCCTTGCGATTGAATTTGCCAGGTGCCATCACCGCTGGTTACCGAAATATGGCCGCCGGAAAAGGGTGCATCCAAAGCCGGCCCCGATTGGCTCCAGATACGCCCGCCACCCGTTTCCAAGATCAATTGCACCGTCGCCCCCTGCCCCTGGCCGCTCAAAATTTGGCCGGTTCCGCTCCAAACTCGGGTTTCCGTCTGAGCCACGGCGGGTTGCCCAAGCTGCAGAACCATGAGCAACAGCCCTGCCCAGCTCCAGTGATTTCGCAGCCTCCCTCTCCCATCAGGGAAGAAGGAAGAAGAGCGAGAGAAACAAGCCATTGCACTCACGTTGATACCACGCGCCGCGATAGGACTGAAACAGACGAAGAAGAAGGCGAAAAGGTGTCGCAGGAAGCAATCCCTTACACAGTTTTTTTCACAGCTCGCTGAAAGCCTTTGGGATCCCTCTGCGCTCTCTTGGCTCTGGGTTAAGCCTGCTGCCGGAATCCTCCCTCGGCTTGATCCCAATCTAGCAATCTCCATACCCCCAGCCAGGATGTAACCTGAGACTCTGGCTGCGGGGATCCCCAGCAACTGTTTCGTCAATGCGCAGAGTCAAGACCCAGAGTGCCTCCGCCGCAATCGTAAGCCTCACTACTTGAGAGAAAGGAAACGCTCCAGAGCTGCCACCATTGCCGGTGGCCAACGGCGGACGGTTTTCACCCATTCCAGGTCGGCGTAGCGGGGATCCAGTCCTTGCACAGCCACCCAGTGACTTTCAGCCTCTCCCTGGCGACCCTGCGCCCAAAGAATGGCGCTGAGAGCAGCCCGCATATCTGGAAACTTCGGGTACTTGCGCACCAGAGCCCGCATCAAGCGCAGAGCAGCTTCTGTTTCACCCACCTGGTAGAGGCTCAAAGCATAGTTGGCCTGAGCGAAGGCGTAGTCGGGAGCCAATTCTGTGGCGCGGCGGTAGTCGGCCAAAGCCTGTTGCCATTGGCCCAGCCCTGCTTCCGCATTGCCGCGGTTGTTGTAGGCTGCCGCATCGTTGGGATCCAACTGCAACACTCGTTCGTAGTCTGCAATCGCCTCCTGCCACCGCCCCAACCCCTCCAAAGCAGCCCCTCGGTTGAGATAGGGATCCGGTGCCTCAGGGGCCAAACGAATGGCCTCAGCATAATCCTCCAGAGCTGCCTGCAGTTGGTGCAAGCTGACACGGGCGTTGCCCCGGTTGCTCCACAGGGCTGGATTATCAGGCTGGATCTGCAACAGTTGAGTCCACAGGGTTTCCGCCCGGGCAAAATCTCCCCTCTGAGTAGCCGCAAAGGCCTCCTCAAACAGTCGATCGATCTCGTGATCTACCCTGTTGCTCGCTGCCGTTGCCACCACACCCGATCCAGGCCAGATAGGGATCCCTAGCCAAAACAGCAGCCCCAGCAGCAGCGCAGGGAGTAGGTTGGGTACACTGACGGACTTCATGGCTGCAAAAACCACCTTGGATGGGGTGTCCCCACCTGAAGCCATCGCCACAGAAGGGGGTCTGACGGTTAGCGCGCCCTGGAGGACTCGAACCCCCGACATCCGGTTTTGGAGACCGACGTTCTACCAACTGAACTAAGGACGCATTGGCCAAAGGTTACACCCGCCTACCCAGTGTAGCAGGTACACCCACCTTTCAAAGAAGCTGTTCCTTGCTATCCGCACTCTCTGTCTTGGCCTTGATACGAGTGGCTTTGCCCACCCGATCCCGCAAATAGAACAGCTTGGCCCGGCGCACTTTACCTCGCCGCAGCACCTGAATCGACTCGATGCGCGGGGAGTGAATGAGGAAAACCCGCTCCACGCCGATTCCCTGGAAAACCTTGCGCACCGTGATGGTGCGGTTAATGCCGGAGTGGCGCATGGCAATGACCGTGCCCTCAAAGGCTTGCACCCGCTCTTTGCCCCCCTCTTGGATGCGAACTCCCACCCGTACCTGATCCCCAACCCGAATCTCCGGCAGATCCGACTTCATCTGGGCAGCTTCAATGGAGCGGATGATCTCCTCAGCATTGATGCGAACGTTCATGGCTTTCCCGCGCTACCGGCAGTTAACCATGGTAACAATCGTCGCTGTTTTTTGTACAGAGCTGGCCGACATAGAGCTCAAGAGGTGGGAGACTGTGTTTACGCTTCCCCCATTTTTCCAATAGGCTAGACAAAGATAAAGCTTTTGTTACAAACGGGAGACTTTTGTGATCCTGCACACCGATGAGCCCAAGACGGGATCCCTGTCTACTCCCAGGCCTGCAGATCAGCCTCTGCCCCAGAGCAAACCCCGCCCCAAGAGATTTCCCTTCGGTTGGATGCTCTTGGGCTTGCTGTTGGCCGGCCTAGGGGGCAGCGGTCTCCTGATCCAGCGTCAGCTGCAGCAGCAGAGGGCAGAACGGCTGGAAAGATTGACGGTACCGGTTCAAGTGGTGGATCTGACCCAACGCCTGCGGGTGAGCGGCCAGGTGCAGCCGCTCCGCCAGGTGAATGTCAGCCCTCGCGAGTCGGGTCGCCTGGCGGAACTGTTGGTGGATCAGGGAGATGAAGTGGTGGCAGGGCAGTTATTGGCCCGGATGGACTACGGCGATCTCGCCAGTGGCATTCGCCAAGCCCAAGCCCGCATTCAAGAGCTGCAAGCCCGTCTAGCGGAGCAACAGGCCGGAGAGCGCCCCCAGGTGATCGCGGCGGCCCAGGCCAGGGTGGATGCTGCCCGGTCGCAGGTGGACTTGGCTCAGAGGGAGTTAGAGCGCATCCAGGCCCTGGTGCAGGCGGGGGTGGTAGCCCGCAGCGAGCTGGATCAACGCTCGGCCCGCCTGGAACAAGCGCAAGCGGATTTGCGAGCTGCCCAACAGGAGTTGGAGCGATTGCAACTGGGGAGCCGCCCGGAAACCCTACAGCAAATTCAAGCCCAAATTGCCCAGGCACAAGCCGAGCTGGCCCAACGGCAATCCCGGTTGGCTGACACCGAAGTCCGCGCCCCCTTTTCCGGTGTGGTGGTGCAGCGCTTTGCCGAGGTGGGATCCTTTGTAGCTCCCACAACAGCAGCTTCCGATGCCACCGCAGCTTCTTCCAGTTCCATTTTGGCGCTGGCTCAGGGAATTGAGGTGCGGGCAGAAGTGCCAGAAGCCCAAATTGCCCAGGTGCGGGTGGGCCAGCCGGTGGAGATCCGCTCCCTGGCTTACCCCGACCGCGTAGTGCAGGGGCGGGTGAAGCGGATTGCGCCTGCTACCGTGGTGGTGCGGGAGGTAACCGTCTTTCGGGTCTTCATTGAACCGGAGCCTGGGGCCGACTTTTTGCGCACCGGCATGACTGTTTCGGTGGATTTCATTGGGGATCCCCAGCCTCAGGCTCTGACGGTGCCCTCAGTGGCTATCCTCCGGGAGGAAAGCCAGGAAGGCGTGCTCCTGCTGGATCCCCAAACCCGGCGACCTGTCTATCGCCGCGTGGAAACGGGCATTACCCAGGGTGGAGTTACCCAGATCCTCTCCGGTCTGCAGGCAGGGGATCGGGTCTTTACTGCCCTGCCTCCTGGGGTGAACCTAGAGACTTTGATTAAAAGAGCGGAGCAACAGCCATGAGCCTGGCAACGGCGGCCAAAATGGCCTGGCAAATGGTGCGACGACATCGCCTGCGCACCGGGCTGAGCATGCTCGGGATCCTCATCGGCAATGCGGCGGTGGTGGCCATTGCCGGATTTGGCTATGCTGCCCAAGAGATGGCAGTGGATCAATTTCGCTCTCTGGGCACCAACTTGCTGATCGTCTTTTCGGCCAACTTGGGCCTAGCTGATGCCGGCAACATCCGCCCCCTCACCTTGGAGGATGTACGGGCTATTGCGGCGGAAGTGCCTGCCGTGTCAGCAGCTGTCCCCAGCCTGGGCACCAATGTGCGCGCTGTGCGAGGTGGAGTGGATCGCCGCTATGAGGCCACCGGCACTTGGCCGGAGTACTTGTCGGTGTTGAACTTAGAGATCGAGGCAGGCCGCTTTCTCTTGCCCTCCGACATCGAGGAACAGCGCCCGGTGGTGGTGCTGGGCAGCGATGCCGCCAGCCAGTTGTTCGGCCTGGACCCTGCCGCTGCCATTGGGGAGACCGTCCTGCTGAACAACTTGCCCTTCGAGGTAATCGGCACTTTGCGCTCGAAGCCGACGGTGTTTGGCAACAGCGATGCCGGAGTGTTTCTGCCGGTGGATGTGGTGGCCAATCAGTTGGTCGGGCGACGCTCCCCCTACGGCACAGAGCTGACGGCGATTTTCGTCTCGGCCCGCTCTGAAGCCGATCTGCCTGCTGCCGAGTTCCAAATCCGCAACCTGCTGCGCCAGCGGCACCAATTGGTGGGAGAAGATGACTTCATCATCCGCAACCAAAAGGTGCTCCTGGATGGGTCGGCCAGGATTTTGAGCCTGCTGCGGGTGCTGCTGACGGGCACGGCGGCCCTCTCCCTGCTGGTGGGAGGGGTGGGGATCATGAATGTGATGCTTATCTCAGTTGCGGAACGCACCCATGAAATCGGGCTGCGCAAGGCGATCGGGGCGGATAGCCGGCAGATTTTGCAGCAGTTTGCCGCCGAAGCGATTTTCATTGCCGTGACCGGGGGAGTGCTCGGGATCCTCCTCAGCAGCGGCCTGCTGGTGGCGGTGCAGGTGTTCACCCCCTTGGCCACCCAAGTCGATGGGGTGGCAGTGGGAGTGGCGTTCTCCCTGTCCACTGGGATTGGGCTGGTCTTCGGCATTTTCCCGGCCCGCAAAGCGGCGCAACTGGATCCCATTGAGGCCCTGCGGGCTTAGAGCTCGTATCCAAACAGGCGGGGATCTGCCGGCTGCCAATTGAGATCCGCCAAGCCGTACTCCGCCCAGCGGCGATCCACCAGGCGGGCTACTTCTGGATCCGGAGTGAGGGGATCCCGCCAGGGAGCATCGGTTTCTGGGGGAATTTTGGTGGTGGCATCAATGCCCATCTTGCCCCCCAGACCCCGTTTTTCGGTGGCAAAGTCCAAGGTGTCAAAGGGGTTGTCCGCCAGAATAAACACATCCCGCTGCGGATCCACCCGCGAGCACAGGCACCACAGCACCTGCCGTGGATCCCGCACATTGATATCCTTGTCCACCACGATCACAAACTTGGTGTAGCTAAATTGGGGCAGGGCGCTCCAAAAAGCCAAAGCCGCCCGCCGCGCCTGGCCAGGGTAGGCCTTGTCGATGGAGAGGATGGCTGCTTTGTAGCCCAGCGCCTCCATCGGCAAAAAGAAATCTACAATCTCCGGCACCTGCTGCCTGAGGATGGGGGTGTAGATGCGGTTCAGGGCCAGCGCCATCATGTCGTTTTCTTTGGGGGGCTTGCCGCTGAAGGTGGTGAGATAGATGGGATCCCGGCGGTGGGTCAAGCAGTGGAAGCGAATCAGAGGGGCCTGCTCGTTGCGGGGGCCATAGTAGCCGATGTGATCCCCGGCAGGCCCGTCGGGGGCCACTTCCCCAGGGGTGATGGTGCCCTCCAAAACGATCTCAGCATGAGCCGGCACCTGCAGATCCACCGTTTTGCACTGGGCCAGGTGCAACCCTTCTCCGGCGTAGAGACCGGCAAACAGCCACTCGGACAGATCCACCGGCAGGGGTGTGGCCGCCGCCAAAATCACCACCGGATCCACCCCCACCGCCACCGCCACCTCCAGCTTTTGGCCCAGGGCTGCCGCCTTGCGCAGATGCCGAGTTGCCCCCCGCACCGACAGCCATTGCACCGTCATGGTGGTGCGGCTTTGCAACTGCAGGCGGTACACCCCCACGTTGGGGATCCCATTTTCCGGGTCTTTGGTGACCATCAGGCCCAAGGTCAGCACCCGTCCGGCATCGCCGGGGTAGACCCGCAACAGGGGCAATTGGGTGAGATCCACTTCCTCTCCCCGCCGCACCACCTGCTGACAGGGAGGGATCAGATCCCGGCTGGGTCTCGCTTTGAAGACGCTAAGCAGCGCCTGTCCCAACTCCACCGCCTGGGCAAAGCTCCGCGGTGGCCGCGGCTGGTAAAGCAGGGCCAGCTTTTTCCCCAGTTCCTCCAGATCCTGAGGCTGCTCCATTCCCAAAGCCCAGCAAATGCGCTCCACCGTGCCCAGGGTGTTGATGAGCAGCGGCATTGAGGATCCCTTCACCCGCTCGAACAGCAGCGCCGGCCCACCGCAGGCCAAGAGGCGATCGGCAATCTCGGCAATTTCCAGATCCGGATCCACTTCTGCCGAAATGCGGCGGAGCTGACCACGGGATTCCAGCAGAGCAATAAAACGGCGTAGATCTCTGGGCATGAAAGGGAACCTAAGGGCTTACTTGTCGCGATTGAGGGCTAACCCGCTCATGAAGGGCTTCTGCAGCGCAATAAACACCAGCAGCGGCGGGATACTGGCGATGATCGCTCCCAGCATCATGGGGCCATAGGAGGCCGAGCTATCCAGATTAAGCAGGGATTGCAGCCCCACCTGCACCACTTGTCGCTCTCGGCCTTGCACGATCAAGCGGGGCCACAGGTACATATTCCAAGCGTAAACGAAGTGAATCACCGCCTGCGCCCCGATGGCGTTCCAGCTCAAGGGGATCAGCACCTGGGTGAGAAATTGCAGCGGGTTGGCCCCGTCCAGTTGGGCCGCCTCCGCCAGCTCGCGGGGAATGTTGGAAAAATGCTGGCGGAACAAAAACGTGGCCGTGGCGCTGGCCAGAAAGGGCACGATTAAAGCGTAGTAGGTGGATCCCCAGCCCAAGTTGGTGACCAACCGCAGCAGGGCAATGATCAAGATTTCTGTGGGCATCATCAGCGTGATCAGCACAAAGCCAAAGGCCAGCCCTTTGCCGGGAAAGCGGAAGTACACAAAGGCCAGCCCGGCTAGCAGCGACAAAACCGTCTTGCCCACGGTGATCGCCACCGCCACGATGGTGCTGTTGACCATGTAGTGGCCCAAGTGCCGCGCCACCATCACCTGATGCCAGTTGAAGGCAAAAGAGGAGCCAAAGGTCAATTGATAGCGGAACACCTCGGCATTGTTCTGGGTGCTCACGATCAGGGCATACAACACCGGAAATCCCAGAACCAAGCAGGCCAGCACCAGGCCCAAATGCACATACCAACGCTCCGGGATCCAGCGCCGCCAACGCCAGGGAGAAGGCTCCACCCGAGTTGAACTGGGCTGGGCTACTTGAGATCGGGGATCCTGCAACAGTTGGGCCATGGCACCTCCGGACAGCAAACGCTGATGAGCAGATGGAGTTTCTGGGTCGATCTTCGGCTTCTCTTGTGAGGATAATCTGCCAGAGTTAAGGGCAACCTAAGGAAGACCGGTCGCGTTAGCGGTGCAAGCACCTCTGCCCAGACTTGCGAGTGCTTTCACCGGCGATGGGGAAACGGGTAGAGTAGAACAGCAGTATCTGGATAACCCAAGAGAGGATCCCATGACTCGAGGCTTTGGCCCCTTCGGCAAAATCCAAGAAGCGCTCAAGAAAGCCCAAGAGGTGCGCGATGGCGCCCAAAGGCTGCAAAAAGAGCTAGAGGAGATGGAGATCGTCGGCGAAGCCGGCAATGGGCTGGTGAAAGTGACGGTCAACGGCAACCAAGAACCTCTCAAAGTCTCTCTGGATCCCCAGATTCTCCAGGAGTCGGTGGATGTGGTAGAGGACTTGCTCCTGACGGCGATGGTGAACGCCTACACCCAATCTGCCGAGACGATGCGCAAACGCATGGAAGAGCTGACCGGAAACATCAGTCTGCCGGGGTTGGGACTGGGTTGAGCCCCACTTGCTTAACCCCGCTTGCTTAACTCTGTATGTACACTCGCCCCTTGGCTCGCCTCATCGAAGAGCTGCAACGGCTGCCCGGCATTGGCTCCAAAACCGCTCAGCGCCTAGCTCTCCACTTGATCAACCGGCCTGCCGGCGAGATCGAGGCCCTGGCCAAAGCCCTGCTGGAAGCCAAGCAAACCGTTCGGCACTGTTCCATCTGCTTCAACTGGTCAGCGGAGGATCCCTGTGAGATTTGCCGTTCGCCACAGCGGGATCCCTTGCTGTGGTGCGTGGTGGCCGATGTCAAAGATTTGATTGCGATGGAACGCACCCGCGAGTTCAAGGGGCTTTACCACGTTTTGGGTGGCCTCATCTCCCCCATGAACGGGATCGGGGCCGACCAACTGCACATCCGCGAGCTGGTGGCCCGGGTGGCACGGGAAAAACCGCAGGAGCTGATCTTCGCCCTCAGCCCCAGCGTAGAGGGGGAAGTAACCATGCACGTGGTCAAGGATTACCTGAAGCCGGTTGCCCCCACCTTGCGCATGACCCGCCTGGCCTTCGGCCTGCCCATGGGATCCGAGCTGGAATACGCCGACGAGGTCACCCTGGCCCGTGCCCTGGAAGCCCGGCAGGAGTTGTGAGCCGCCCAGCCCATCAATCGCAGCCGGTTACCCCCTCCGCGCAGTAGGTGCTCCACCAGGGGTTGAAGTTGGCAGGATCCTCCGGCAGAGTGCTGATGTTCAGAAGTTCCTGGAAGCTGCTGTTGCGGCCTCCGTAGCGCAGGTGCATGTGCACCGGATCCCCGTGGGGTGCCCGCAGAATCACATAGGTGAAGGTCTCGCAACTGGCGTCTGCTCCAGGCTGCAACTGAAACAGATCCCAGATGGAACTGAGGGAACGATCGGGGTAGTAGAAGGGATCCGGCGCAGCCCCCCGATAGGCGTAGCGACAATTTTCCGCCAGGGGCTTTTTCCCCTCCAGATCGGCGTAGAAGGAGAAGAACTCCATCTTCTCAAACTTCACCCGCTTTGGATTGCGCGGATCGTTGGCCGATTGTTCCAGGGACGTATCCAGAGTGAAAACACCATCAATTCCCAGGTAGGGCACTTTATAAGCATTGGGGGACACAATCTGCAGCTCTAAGGCTGCCGCAGCCGCTCCAAAACCCAAGAGACTCAAGCTGCCGATCAGCCAGGCTAGGGCCGTTGAAGAACAAACTTGACGAGAGGGCATAAAACTTCGTCGTGCCTGTATTGTGCAGTAAAGTCCAGACCAGTCTAAGAAAAGCTTTGAGCTCGTACTATCCCACTGGGGGGCATTTTGCGGAAATTCGCCAGCTGCAGGTGCAGCTTTGGGGAACGGGATCCTAAGACAAGGCGGTAGAATTGAGGTCAGGCTCACCGTAGAGGGGCCAGGTTTGCTGCCAGAGCCTGATATCTGGAAACTGATTTTGAAAGCGAGGAAAACCCCGTGGAGCTAGCTGAGATTGAGGAGTTGATGAACAAAGCTGTGCAAGCCACACAGCGCTCCTTTAACACGGTACGCACCGGGCGGGCCAATTCCAGCCTGCTGGATCGGATTCAGGTGGAGTACTACGGCGTGCCCACTCCCCTCAAGGCCCTGGCCAGCCTCACCACGCCAGACTCCAGCACTCTCTTGATCCAGCCCTTTGATCCCTCGACCTTGGCAGCCATTGAGCGGGCCATTGTCGCCTCTGACCTGGGTCTAACCCCCAGCAACGACGGCAAGGTGGTGCGGCTCAACATTCCCCCCCTGACAGAAGAGCGGCGCAAAGAGCTGAGCAAACAGGTGGCCAAGCTGGCCGAAGAGGGGCGAGTCTCGATCCGCAACATCCGGCGGGATGGCATTGACTCGGTGCGCAAGCGAGAGAAAAATGGCGAGCTGTCTGAAGATGAGTCCAAAAGCTTGCAGGATGCCATCCAGAAACTAACTGACCGCTACATTAAGAAGATCGATGAGCTGCTGGCAGAAAAAGAAAAGGAGCTGACGACCCTGTGAAGGCTCCTTGCTGGCATCCTCCCCACTCTACTGGATTGCTTCTGCGCAGCGGTAGGACGGGGTTATGACCCAATTTTTTGATAAAAACCCGGACACCCGTCCTGAAACTTAGCTTCGAGGTTTTCACTTGCCCCTCGGAGTTGAGCAGCCCTTCATTTCTTCTTGTCCGATTCCAACAAGAGGGATCCTGGCTTGGGCCAGGATGGAAGAGCGGAATACGACAACTCTTGCCGCAATGGATCTGATCCTGTGCCATCAATCGGCGGATTTCGACACCCTAGGGGCGGCGGTGGGAGCGGCGCGCCTGTATCCGGGTGCCCGCATTGCCTTGACCGGGGGATCCCTGCCGGGGGTGCAGGAGTTTTTGGCCCTGTACCGAGATGAATTTCCCCTCATTGAGTTGCGCTCTGTGGATCCGGGACAGGTGCAGCGGTGGATTGTGGTGGACTGTCACGATCCGGATCGCTTGGGCAAAGCTGCCGCTTGGTTAAGCGTCCCCGGCGCGCAGATTGAGATTTTCGACCATCACCCCAGTCCACTGGATAACTTTTGGCCGCAGCAGCAGGTCAACAGCCATATCGAGGCCGTGGGGGCCACCTGTACCTTGCTGGTGGAGCGGCTGCAGGCTGCTGGGATCCCTCTCAGCCCTTTTGAGCGGCTGGCGCTGGCTTTGGGCATTCACATGGATACGGGATCCCTGACCTTCCCGGAGACCACCGCCCGCGATGCTGCTGCCCTGAGCTGGCTGTTGGATCAGGGGGTGAACCTGGTCTTGTTGCGGCGCTTTTTGGGGGATGGCCTCACCCCAGAGATGCGCGAGCTGCTCAGCCAGGGGTTGGCCCAGATGCAGGTGCAGCAGGTGGGGGAGTATCGCCTGGGAGAATGGCTGCTGGAGCTGCCGGAGTTCGTGCCCGGCTTGGCCGGCCTGGTGATGCGGCTGATGGATCTGACGGGAGTGGATGTGCTGCTCTTGGTGGCGCGGCAGGGGGAGCGGCTCAGCCTGATCGGGCGGGCGCGGCAGGAGTTTGCCCAGTTGGGCAGGGTGATGGCCCTCTACGGCGGCGGTGGACACGATTGTGCTGCAGCAGCCACGTTAAAAGCCAGCCCAGAGCAGCCTTTGCCCGACCCGGCCCAAGTCATGGCGGCCCTCAGGCAGGCTGTCCAAGAGCGGATCCCGCCCCCGGTGACGGCCAAAGATTTGATGTCGGCTCCGGTGCGCACCATCCGACCGGAGATCACCATCGACGAGGCCCAGCGGGTGCTGCTGCGCTACGGCCATTCCGGCCTGGTGGTGGTGGACGCTCAAGGTCGCCTGGTGGGGGTGATCTCGCGGCGGGATATCGATATCGCCCTGCATCACGGGTTTGGCCATGCCCCCGTCAAGGGCTACATGACCACCGACGTGAAAACCCTCTCCCCCGACACCCCCTTGGCGGAGATTCAGCGGTTGATGGTGCAGTGGGATATTGGCCGCCTGCCGGTTCTCCAGGATGGACAGTTGGTGGGCATTGTAACTCGCACCGATGTGTTGCGGCACCTACACGAGTTGCCGGCCCTCTCACCCCAGTTGGCTCTGCCCACCCTTTCCTGCCCCTTGGATCTCACCTTCGCCGCTCTTTCGGAACGGCATCGACAGTTGCTGGAGCAGGCCGCCCGCCTCGCCGATGAAAAGGGCCTGAGGTTGTATCTGGTAGGGGGAACGGTGCGGGATCTGCTGCTGCATCGGTGGGGACGGCAGCCCTCACCCAACCTGGAGCGGCTGGATCTGGACTTGGTGGTGGATGGGCCCTACTCTCCGGCCCTGGATGGGATCGATCCCCCGGGCTGGGGCTTGATTTTGGGACAAGCGCTCAAACAGCACTTCCCAGAAGCGCGGCTGGAGATCCACGGCAAATTCCAAACGGCGGCCTTGATCTGGCCAGGCGGCTTTTGTGTGGATATCGCCAGCGCCCGCACGGAGTTTTATCCCTACCCGGCCTCTCCCCCCGAAGTGGCCATGGGATCCATTCAGCAAGACCTCTATCGGCGGGATTTTTCCATCAACGCCTTGGCCTTGCGCCTCAACGGCCCCCAGCGAGGACAGGTGCTGGATTTTTTCGGCGGACAAGCAGATCTGCAACAGGGGATCATCCGGGCATTGCACCCCAACAGCTTCATCGAGGATCCCACCCGCATTTATCGGGCGGTGCGCTTTGCGGTGCGCTTGGGCTTCGCCCTGGACTCGACCACAGAAAAATGGATCCGCGCTGCCGTGGCCAGTGGTCTGCACGATGCCGTCGGCGGGGATCGCCTCAAGCAGGAGCTGGCCTACATTCTCGGATCCCGCGATTGGCCCCAAGCCTTTGAGCAGCTGGCAGAATGGGGGGCTTTGCGCTGTATTCACCCCGACCTGGAGTGGGATCCCTCCCTGTGTCAGCGGTTGCAACGGGTGGGCCGCTGGGCCTATCACTTTCGCCGCCGCTATCCTGAGCTGGGATCCCAGGAGATCTGGCAACTGCGCCTAGAGGCTCTCCTCCTCACGCTGCCCCAAGCCCCCCAGGTGGCCAGCCAACTCCACCTTACCCAAGCAGGCATCGAACGCCTCAGCCATTTCCCCCATTACCAAACCCTGTTGGCCCAACTGGATCCCGGCACCCTCTCTCCGGCCCAGGTGGTGCAACTGCTGCAGGGGCTGCGGATCCCGGCGGTGATTTTGTTGGCTGGGATCGCCCCCAAGCCGGCCCGGCGGCTGATCTGGCGCTACTTGCAGGAGTGGTACTGGGTGAAGCCGCTGCTCAACGGCCACGATCTGCGTCGTCTGGGTTATAAGCCAGGTCGCCCCTTCCAAGCCATTTTGGAGCAACTGCGTTGCCTCACCCTGAACGGCGAACTCACCACCCCGGCAGAAGCTGAAGCCTGGCTACAAGAACACTTCCCCCTGCCGCAAGCTCAATACCGAGGAAGAAAGTAGAAGGTCGAATCAGTCGAAATAGAAGAGAGTCACCAACTTGTGTTGCTCCTCGGCGTGCTTGCAGGCATCCAGCAGCGTGACGCTGTCGTGGAAGACAAAGCAGATCAACTGCTGGCACTTGCTGATGATCTCCAGGTTGCACAGGCGGCTGGCCTCCGCCAAGGGAAGATGGTCGTTTTCCGGATGCTCCACCAGATGCAGCACCTGCTCCAGGCTGGCCCGCGACTCTGCCGGCTGTCGCTCCAAACTCTGGGGCAAGATCACCGTCAAGGACTTCATGTCCGCCCGCATCGCCCCCCGAATGACGGCCAAGTTGGTGCCAATAGCCCCGGATGTGAGGATCTGATTGCCCGTGAGGGCCAAAGCATAGCTGAGGGTCTCGATCAAATACTGATGGGTAATGGGCACATGACGGCTGCCCAGGATGGCCACTCGCTTCGGCCCAACTTGCTGAATGGCGGCCAACTCCTGCAAAAACGTATCAACGCTGGTGGGGACATCAATAGACTGGGTCAACGGGATCCCTCGGCAAATTCTCAAGATCTGGGCTAGGCTATGCTATCTCAAATTTCCGCTTTGGGATCCGGCCAAGTTGAAGCTCTACGGCTTCAGCCCCAAACTTTTGGTGAAGTGCTAAGGCTGTCTGCAGCAAGCTGGGCTTGGCTTTGCGCAGAAGATCCCGCCTGAATGTGGATGGTGTAGCTCATGCTGCTGTGAACGCCCCTGCCCAGCCAATGGCCGTAAATGGGAGCGGCATCTCTGGGGTAAGCGCTGGCCGCCAAAGCCACATGACCATCGGCCACGGCCAACCCCTGGGTGGGATCAAAGCCCCGCCAACCGGCCCCCGGCAAGTACACCTCCGCCCAAGCGTGCAAATGACGGCGCCCAGGCTCTGGGGGTTCTCCACCCCTGCTCTCCCCCGAAGGCTGCGAGGGGCTGACCTGGTAGCCACTGACAAAGCGCGCGGCCAAGCCTACCGTACGGCAGACCTCCATGAACACCAGGGCCAAATCGCGGCAGGCTCCGGTTTTGCGATGCCAGGTCAAGCCGGCAGGCCAGGGATCCCCCTTTTCCCGCAAGATGTGGCGGCATTCTGAATAGATGCGCTGGTTCAGCGCCGGCAGAAAAGCCGTCGTTTCCCCCTGCACGTGATCCCATAGCTCCCAGGCCAAGGCTTGGACGCCGGGATCCGCCTGAGCCGTCAGATAAGGCTGTAGTTGAGCTGCCAGCGTGCTGGGATAGTCGATGGGGAGATGGGTGGCCCAATCGCAGAGGAGATAGTCGAAGGGATTCTGCCGCAGGGTGAGCACCGTGGCCTGAGTTTGAATGCGCAAATGCTCGGTGGGATCCCCAAACCAGAGCCGAACCGCCGCGTTGCCCTCCAGCTCCACCAGCGCCGATTGGCCCACCGGCTGCGGATCCACCTGCAACTCAAAAGCCAGGAGAGTTTGGATCCCGTCGCAGCGCGGTCGCAATCGCACCGTGTGGGGCTCCAGTTGGACTGGACGACTGTAGCGATATTCGATGAGATGGCGGATCTGAATTTGCACAGGCCAAATGACGGGCAAGAGGTTTCACCACAGGCAGCCGAGCCTTGAGATCAGGTAACCCAAACTGCTCTCGAATCAAAGCCAGGAGGTAGCTGTATCCTCTGCCGGGGAGCTTTGAAACTTTATCTGAGTTTGAGATCTCCGAGAGCTCTGCCCTGCCTCCCCAATCATCGAAACCTTCAGCTTAGAGCGAATATACTCCCCGGCCCGTACAGGAGCATAGCGAGGGGGGTTTGCTGCATTCTGGCATGTGGGCAGGCATTCAATCCAAGCCCCAGCCTGCTCAAGGAAAGAAACTGGAGACATAGCCGACATAGAGACAGGTGCTCAGAACAGCTCCTACCCTACAAAGAGAACTTGCCCCAAGACTGTGTGGGCGGATACCCCCTCAAAGCCAGCGCCAGCTCAACCCCATATCCAAACTAGGGATATTCTTGCTTGGCCTGTTGCCAGAGGACTTCCAGCTCCTGGAAACTGCGTCCTTTCAGAAGGGAGCTTATGCCATCGCCGGGCAGGGATCCCGCTGGTTCCTGAGCCAGCTCTTCCATGCGCAAAAAACGGCGAGCAAAGCGCAGGTTGGTTTGGGTTAGAGCTTGGGCAGCATCCAAACCATACCAACGGCCCAAGTTGACCAGGGCAAAAAGCAGATCCCCCAGTTCGGCTTCCTGCCGAGTTGGATCGGGGGGATCCCTCTCCAATTCTCGACGCAGCTCGGCTTCTTCCTCGCGGATCTTGGCCCAGATCCCCTCCACCGTCGGCCACTCAAACCCTGCCCCCACCACTTTGCAGGAGATTTTCAGGGCAGCCATTAGGGGAGGCAAACTTTGGGCATAGTGCAGCAGTTTTTGGCCAAGGCTTTGATCCGGTCGCTCCCTTTGCTTGATCTGTTCCCAAGAGCGGTGCAACTCCGGAAGATCTGCCATCACAGCATCCCCAAACACATGGGGGTGACGGCGGATGAGCTTATCGGCAATTCCCGCAGCCACAGCTTCCAGATCAAAGTGGTTCTGCTCGGCAAAGATCTGAGACTGCAACACCACCTGCAACAACAAATCCCCCAGCTCTTCGGCAATTGCTGCCGGATCCCCGGCTCGAATGGCAGCTACCGTCTCATACGCTTCTTCAAGAATGTAGGGGGTAAGAGACTCTGGAGTTTGGGCCCGATCCCAAGGACACCCGTCGGGAGCGCGCAACCGAGCAACAATAGCCGCCAAACGACTCATGTGTGAGCTAGAGGCGGAACGCTCCAGATAAAGGTGGGCAAAATGGCCCGTCGCTTGAGGATCCCAGCTTTGGAGCGTCAATGGGCCGGCCACCACCTCCAAGTCTTCTGTTAGCAACGTAACAGACTGGACAGGAGAACAGATCTGTTGCAAAACACTGCGCAGCTTCGCCAGATCCTGGCCCCCACAGCTTTTCAGCAGCAGGGATCCCTGCTCAGCAGCGAACCACCGAGCCAGAGCCTGTTGCCAGTTGGGCTGAAGACTATCCAGCGTTTGCAGCATGATCAAAAGGGTAGGCGCGGCCCAAATCCAAAAGGCGGCTGAGCTGCTCCAGATCGATGAAACTCAACTCCAAAAGGATCATCAGCAACGGCCCTTGCTGGCGATGCTGCAGCTTCTTGGCCAGGCTCAGTTGAGAACGGTCGATAATGCCCGTTTCCAATAGATATTCCTCAAGGGCTGGGGGGGGAATGGGATCTAGCATGGTCGTTTCGCAGCGCTGAAGTAAGGACGAGTATGAAAACTGAGAAGATAGCAAACCAATGTAACTATTCTTAACACTTCTACAGAATTTCGGCAAAGATCTGGCTGGTGCGTAGGCCGAAGGCGAGCTTGCTAAGCCCTGCGCCCACAGCTCCAGGACAAGAGAACCCCTAAATTGCCTCGGCAAATGAGGTTTCCGTATCCAAGGACACAAAAAATGGGTACCAAGAGTTCATGGTATGGTAGCAAATTGGCGATCAGTTGGCAGCACCCCGAAAGGCCGACTGCTTTTTCTTTGTGGGAAAAACCAACTCACCTTGCAAGATGTTACCTTTTTATCTCGTTGAATCCCCGTACTTGATAAAAATCTTACAACAATTCTTCGGGGATCCAATCTGTTCGGCTCCTCTGGGATCTGCCCTAATGCTGTCATCCTGCTCGGGTTCGGTTTTGGGCATACATCGTCCTACGTTCAGCTAAGCTAGAGACACTTGCCACATGGACTCCCGTTATGTCTGAAGCCCAGGGTTTACTGCCAGTGGGGGCAACGGTTCAAGTGGTGGAGATGCCTCCTTACCTAAAAACGGCTGACCCAATGCCGATGTTGCGCCCGGCCCATTTGATCCGCTTGCACGAACAAGGGGTGATCCTGCAGCGGCGGCTGTTGGGCACCTACAGTGTGCAGTTTGCCAATGGCATCTTTCTCATAGACGGAAAATATCTCGCGCCGGTGGGATCCCTGTCCTGACACGCCCATCTCTCCTCCGAGCCAGCTGGATGGGTTTGCCGACCTTTAGAACCTTTGGGAGCTGGCAGCTTTCTGCAGAAGCGAGCCTTCAACTGGCCGGCGGACTTTCGCGATAGCCTGAACCGCGGCTAGCCGCTTCTGACGCTTCAGCGAGCTCAGCTAGAAATCGCAGGAGCCCCGCACTGTACCCGTAGGGTCAGTGTCGGGAGGAATGCGGAAGTTAT
>NZ_JANSIK010000112.1:0-8651 GCF_047462035.1 Synechococcus sp. R5-15
GGGGCTGTCGTAAACCAGCCTAGAGGTCCGTGGTTGGCTTGCCAACTGCAGGGCTACCGAAAGCCCGCCCCGTACTGCGAAGCAGTCAGGGCCGGGTAGTTTACTTGGGGATCTCGATGGTTACGTTAGCCAACTGCACATCGTCATGATCCACCCAGGCTCCACCGTGCCGGATGACTGTATCACCTCCCAGCGGCACCGAGATGTGCAGGGATCCCCCGAAAAGGGGAATGCTGATCGGCACTTGGGGACCACGGGTGACCATGGGGGGCTCAATCAGGGTTTTGCCAGTGCGCAGGGTAACAGTGTTCAGGCCCAGGCGCAGAGGTTGCAGCGGCAGGGGAATCTGTAGGTTATCTCCCCCCAGGTGAATCTGTTCGACTTCCACTCCGTTCAGGATGACCTGCATGGGAGACATATTGGCGCTGGGGATCCGGGATTGACCGGCCCGATAGGCGGCAGCTGTATCCAACCCAATCAGGGATCCAATCCGCAAAACCGGTGGGCGCGAAGGCAGGCGTTGCAAAGTGAAAGAGCGGGTCATCTCCACCCCTTGGGCAGGGCCCAGAAATTGCCCGGCGGCAGCCGATTCCGGCGAGTACTGGTTATCGCCCAGGCGGATGACATTGGCCTCCAGCACCAAAGTCGTATTGGGATCCCAGCGCTCCAACTGCAGTTGCCAAGGCCGATCCCCGCTGGCTTGACCGTTGCCTGTACTTTGGGAATAGGGCAAGTAATTTTCCAGCCGCGCCACCAAAATTTCTTCTGCCGGCAGCGGCCCTGGCAGGCGAAACCGACCCTGGGCATCGGTGCGCACCGAAATACCCGCCCCCGGAATGGCCACCTCCGCCCCGGCCAAGGGCTGCCCTGTCAGCCGATCCACCACCTGTCCCGAATAGGCGGAATCCAACTGCACCTGTCCTGTGGGCACATCCGTTGCTGCCTGAATGCGCTGCTGCAACACTTGCCAGTCGGCTTCTGTGATCCGTCCATCCTGGTCGACATCGGCAGCTCGGATCTGGTCGTCGGTCAATCCCCGTTCTCCCCGCAAGTAGGCCCCCAACAGGTTGAGATCCTGCACCGTCAAACGGCCATCCCCATCCAGGTCGCCCGCCTGAAAGGGCTGCGCGTGGGCAAAAGACACGCCTATCCAACCCAGGCCCAGGGATCCCAGTAGCAAAAGAGAATGAGCCAAACAGGAGACCCTAAACATGGCAACTCTCCTGGGAGTTGTTCATGTTCTAACGTAATTCACCTCTTCGCAGCAGGGTTGACCGAGCCGGTGTAGAGTACTCTTGAGCGCAATTTTGCCGGTTCGCCTTTGGCTGCAGGAGCCGAAAACTTAATGGTAGGATAACCGTGGTGGCTTGCCTGTTCTATGGCTCGATACTCTTGCGTTACCCAGCTTGTGGGCTCAGCCGAGCAGCTCAGCGAGTCGATCCGCGCTGTTTTGGAGCGCTGCCAACTCAATATCCTCCACAACAGCCTTGATTATTGGGTGGCCGGCGAGCCTCCCGGAAAAAATCCCCACACCAAACTGGTGACGGTGGAAGTGTTTGTGGATCGCACCCGTCAGGCTGCCGACGGCTCTGTACAGGTGACCTGCATTGCCAAAAATGAAGAGCTGCCCCTAAAAAGCGTTAACCACTGCCAACAAACCTTTGACCGACTGAAGGCAGAGCTAGCCCAGTTGCAAAGTCAACTTCAGCTTGCTGCCCAACAAAAAGATGCCTTACGATAGCTAGGCTGAGTTTGCTTTGATCCCATGGCGCGTCGCTGCCAACTAACCAACAAGAAACGCAACAACGCTTTTGCCATCTCCCACTCCCACCGGCGCACCAAGCGTCTGCAGGAAGTCAATTTGCAGTGGAAGCGCATCTGGTGGGAAGAGGGTAAGCGGTTTGTTCGTCTGCGCCTTTCCACCAAAGCCTTGAAGACTCTCAAGGCCAAGGGTATAGGAGCCATGGCCCGGGAAGCCGGGATCGACCTCAACCAGTTTTGAGCTTTCTCCTCAGCCCAGTTGTGTCTGACAGCTCCAACCTCACAGCAAGCCAAAAAGCTTACGCGACTTGGGCTGCAATCCCGCCAGCAAGGTGTTGAGGGTATCCCGTTGGGTAAGCTCGTTGGTGCCGCTGGCCCGCTCGATTAAGAGCTTGCGCGTCTCATCGGAGAGCTTGGCATCGGTAAAATCGGCTCCACTGAAGAGCGTGTTTTCAATCTGAGCGTCCCGTAGGTTGGCCCCCACCAAAATGGCTTGTTCTAGGTTGGCAAACTGAAGCTGGCAACTCACCAAGGCAGCCTGGGAGAGGTTGCAGCGAGATAGGTTGGCCTGGCGGAAGTCGGCGGCAAAAAAGTTCCCCTCCGCCAGATTAGCAGCCACCAAGCTGGCTTCGCGAAAGATGGAATGGCTGAAACGGCCCCCCTGAAAGCTGCTTTTGTCCAGTTTGGCGGCGGTAAAGTTGCTGTAGTCCCCCAGAGCCTGGCTAAAGCTGGATCCCCGTAGATCTGAGGCGGTAAAATTGGCCCGCTCTAGCTCAGCGCGGCGAAAGTTGCACAGACGTAGGTCGGCTTGCTGCAGGCTGATCGAGCGCAGGTTAGCCCGCGTCAAATTGGATTTGGGCATCTGAATGCGGTCGAACAGGCCCCGCGAGAGGTAGGCATTCTCCAGGTTGGCACCCACCAGGGAGCGCCCCTCACGCAAGGCTTCCAGCAAGTCCCGCGTGGTTTCAATGCGAACCGGCTCTGAGGGTTGAGAAGGGGGAGCACTCACAGATGGAGCATTCCTCACAGTTAGGCCAGAAACCCGGCCAACCCAGCCGTAAACTGGGGGCCAACAGGGATCCCACCTATCAAGCTAACGTTTGCGCCGCCTGCCGAGGTTAAGAGGATGTTAAAAAGACAACCCTGCATCGAGCTTTCCAGAGGGGGCCTTCTCTTGTGGAAACAGCCTACCGGGGGAGAGCCATCGGCTCCGATTTGTTGCATACTCGGGGCAGCCTTTCGTGAGTGAACCGCACCTCCCATGCAGGTAGCTTTCATTGTTGACCCGTTGCCCCAGTTGCAGGTGGGCCATGACACCAGCATTGCCCTGATGGAAGCCCTGCAGAAACGGGGGCACCGCATTTTCTGCCTGGGCCTGGCGGATCTCTACTGGGATCAAGGGGAAACGTGGGGATCCCTTGAGGAAATCCGGTTGGATCTGAAGGCGGATCCCTGGTATGAGGTCAAAGACCGGCAACTGCTGCCCCTGAGCCAAATGCAGGCGGTGTGGATGCGCAAGGATCCGCCGGTAGATGCGGCCTATCTCTATGCCACTTACCTTTTGGATCGTCTCTCCCCCAGCCGCACGCTGGTGCTCAATCATCCTGCCGGGATCCGCTCGGCCAACGAAAAGCTCTATGCCCTGCAATTTCAAGAGTGGATCCCGCGTACCCGCGTCAGCAGCAACAAACGCCTGCTGCGTCAGTTCGTCGAACAGGAAGGACAGGCGGTGCTCAAGCCTTTGGGTGGCAAAGGTGGGGAAGGGATCCTGAGGGTCAATGCCGGGGATCCAAACCTCAACTCGTTGATTGAAATGAGCACCCAATTTGGTCGGCTGCCCGTGATGGTGCAAGAGTATTTGCCACAGGCGGCGGCAGGAGATAAACGCATTTTGTTGCTGGAAGGAGAACCTTTGGGCGCCGTCAATCGGATCCCTGGAGAGGGCGATTTTCGAGGCAATGTTGCTGCCGGCGGTCGAGTGGAAAAAACCAAGATTACCGAAAAAGAACGGGCTCTCTGCGGGGCTTTGGCGCCGGTGCTCAGGCAGGAGAAGCTGTATTTTGTCGGGATCGATGTTATCGGGGAACGACTAACCGAAGTGAACGTGACCAGCCCAACAATGCTGCGAGAACTCTGTCAGTTGGAAGGAGTTGACCTGGCAGATCAAGTGGCTCAGTGGCTGGAAAAGAAGGTGCCCGTCAAGGACTGAATGACTACCCACCAGGATGCTTCTGGGATCCGGCGCGTCTGTTGCCTGACGAGGTTCCCGTCTATTTAGGGAGTCTATAGAGATCAAATTATAGCTTGGAATGACCATAGTAGGTTGAGTTCAACTTTTTCCGGTCGGCAGATAGAAAATAAAAAGCCCCACAAGGGGGCTCTGCCGCGACCAGTCAGCGACTTATAAAACTCTAGAGCAATGTAAAGAAAAGCTCCATGAATAGGCCGTATTGAACATCGCATTGAGCACAGTTTTTAGAATCTCAGAAAAAAGGCCAAATCCTCGGAGTTGTTATCTTTTTTTTAGATTTTTCGGCCCGAGGCTAATCCCGAGCCCCTTCTGTTTTGCTGGGGTGAGCTTTGAGTTGCTGCTCTTGCCCAGTGGGTTACGAGTCAGCCGGTGGCCTTTCCCGTCCCACCCAGCGCCAGATGGTGGGCAGCAGCACTGCCGCCAGTCCGCACTTCACCAAGTCTCCTGGGATAAAAGGGAAGACCCCTTTGTTGAGGACGGCCAAGATCGAGGTGGGCTCAACATTCTGGTTCAGCCACACCCCTAGCCAAGTGGCTCCTAGCAAAAAAATCAGAGCCGAGCAGGACAACATCGCCAGCGCCATCTTCCAGGGGTTGCGATCCACGCCCCAGCGCTCCACCAACCAACCCATCAGCCCTGCAGCCAGGGGAAAAGCCAACAGGTAGCCCCCCGTCGCCCCGGCCAAGTGGCCAAGCCCGGATCCGCCACCGCTGAAGAAGGGCAATCCCAGGATCCCTTCCAGCAGGTAGACCAGCAACGTGAGAAAGCCCAGCCGTGCCCCAAAGCCTGCCCCCACCAGCATTACCCCAAAGGTTTGTCCAGTGATGGGCACCGGTGTAAAAGGCAGAGGGATCCTCACCTGCGCCAGAGCTGCTACGAATAGGCTCCCTCCCACCACCAGCAGTAGATCGCGAATGCGAGAAGAACGGGGCAGAAAAGTCTGGGCCAAGGGTAGGTAACTCGCAGTCATAGAGCACCTGGAGTGTCGAGACATGAAGGTCAGTATAGGGGAATGCAAAGAAGAGGGCAAGTACACACTAACCCTTTCCTAAGGCATTCGCGCTTGGGCAAGCACAGCTTGGGGAATAACTCACAAACGCAGCAAAGCATCACTTGGAAGCAACAAAAAAAGGGCATTAAGCCCCTAAAAATAGCTTCCCCTTTCAGCAAATAGCTAGCCTTTGATACACAGAATTGGCTTTAAGCGCGCTACAAGTTTCGCAATCTTGGCTTGATCGGCAGCGCGCACCACTTTGTCGACGTTTTTGTAGGCCTGGGGCGCTTCTTCAGCTACCCCCCGCAAAGAGGGACTGCGCACGATGACGCCGCGCCGTCTCAGTTGTTCGATAATCTCCTGCCCTGTCCAGGCTTTGAGGGCCTGGTTGCGACTCATCGCCCTCCCAGCGCCGTGGCAGGCTGAGGAGAGGGAAAGGGCCTCCCCTTGCGCGGTGCCGACCAGAATGTAGGAAGCCGTGCCCATGGAGCCACCGATGATGACGGGCTGACCGATAGAGCGAAAAGCTTGAGGAAGCTCTGGGTGGCCAGGCCCAAAAGCGCGCGTTGCCCCTTTGCGGTGAACGAACAGGCGGCGCTTTTTCCCCTCTATCTCGTGGGTTTCCTCCTTACAGGTGTTGTGGGAGACGTCGTAAATAAGGTCGAGTTCAGCTTTGGGGAAAAGCTCAGCGAACACCTCGCGCACCCAGTAGGTGATGATCTGGCGGTTAGCCAAAGCGCAGTTGGTTGCCGCCCGCATTGCTCCCAGGTAGCTTTGCCCCACTTTGGACTTCAAGGGCGCACAGGCCAGCTCGCGATCAGGTAGCTCTATGCCGTGTTCTTTAGCCGCCTGTTGCATCTTCTTCAAGTACTCAGTGCCGATCTGGTGACCCAAGCCACGGGAGCCGCAGTGGATAGTAATCACCACTTCCCCCGACTTAAGGCCAAAGCCTTTGGCAATCTCGGGATCGTAGATCTCGTCAACAACTTGGACTTCGAGGTAGTGGTTACCCGAACCGAGGGTTCCCATCTCGCGCCGCTGGCGCTCACGGGCGTAGGCGGAGACTTCGCTCGGCATTGCTCCGCGCATGCGGCCATGTTCTTCGATGCGCTCCAGATCCTCTTTCTTGCCGTAGCCCTGAGCAACAGCCCATTCTGCTCCGCCTTCGAGCATAGCTTCCATCTCTTTGTCGCTCAAGGAGATCTTGCTGCGGCTGCCGAGCCCTACCGGTACGCTCGCGTACAGGGCATTGGCTAGGGGCTCTGCCATCTCCTCCACTTCCTCGCGCTTTAGCCCGGTTCGCAAGGTTCTCACGCCGCAGGAGATGTCAAATCCCACGCCGCCGGCGGAAATCACCCCCCCTGCTTCCGCATCAAAGGCCGCCACCCCACCGATGGGAAAGCCATAGCCCCAGTGGGCGTCTGGCATCACGTAGCAGGCTCCAACGATCCCTGGCAAGGTGGTCACGTTGCTGGCCTGCTCGGCCACTTTGTCGTCCATTTCCCGGATTAACTCCTCGTCGGCAAAGATCAAGACCGGGACACGCATTCTGCCTTTTGGAGGAATGCGCCAGACTGTCTCATCCACACGCTCAAGTTTCTTGATATCCATAGGTTGCCTCCCCTTACACGTCCACCACGCACTGGGCCACCCAAAGCTCACCCTCTCGGGCTACCTTGAGTTCCGTGTAAGTTGCCCCCTTAACTTCTACCGCCGGTCGGTGCTTGGCATGGTCAACTCTTTCCCCCCACAGGCTGGCCTTGAGATGCTCTTTTGCCAGGTGCACTTCGACTTTTCCAAAGAGCATGCCTCTGACGGCCATCTCGTAGATCACTGCGTTCAGGAAATCCACCAACAACAGTTCCAGATCGCCTGCATTTCCTAGCTCGATCTCTAGGTGTTCTCTGGGAGCTACTTCATCCACGCTAGTGACCACCGCAGTCAGGGCCAAAGCTGCCTGGGCAAAGGCTTCCTCCGGCGTTGCCCCATAGCCGCGGACACCAATGTCAGCCATGTGTTCAAAGTGCTCCCATCTTGCCTGCACCACGGCAGTCCCCCTGCTCTCATTCTCAGGCCAAAGCCAGAGGCCACCTGGATAGATTAAGGTTTCTCTCTAGAAACTGGAAGAGGAAAGAAGGCGTAGCTCAAAGGTGAGGATGTTGGCAGCCAAAATCTCCAGGGCTCCTCCCTCAATGAGCTCGCGGGTGAGGCCGCTTCCAGATCCACTTTGCTGGAGTAACTCACGGCTGCGGCGCATGGTCTCTTGGCGCTGGGGATCGTCGACAACCACCTGCCGCTGGTTGGAGAGACTAAGGCGATAGTAGTTGGGCAGTTCGCCGCGGGTGGCATCAATGGCTAGATTGGTCTCTTCAGGAGCCACGCGAAAAGGGGCGCGGGCAGTGAGCAAAGCCACCTGGATATCCTGGTTTTGCCCGTCCAGACCTTGGAGCTCCGAAAGGTCAATCCGAAACCTAAGGGTGTCGCGGTCCCGGTTAACGCGCTCCACCCGCACTTGGTTAAAGCCAACGGCAAACTCTCGCTCCTGCTCACCAAAGCGCTGGATGGTAGCTTGCAAAACGGCCTCCTCGTTAAGAGGGGTAACCCGAATCAGGTAGTCCCAGTCGCGCACAAAGGTGTACTCGTTGGGCCCAACCCGGACATTGGGATCTACCAGGTTGGCGGTGGGGCCAGGGCTACCAGCTCGGCTAAGGGCCACCATGTACCAGTAGTTAGGGCTAATGGGCAGGCCCATGGTCATGCGCACTTCCAACAAAAGCCGTGCCCAACTAGCCCCAGCCGTGAGGGCCACAAGGGCTGCTGCTCCAAGGCCGCTCCACAGCCACCGCTGAGGACGCAAAAACCAAGCTATGCCTCCACTCCTCATCAAACAGTTCCTCTGGCCTCAAGGCTGAGGGCTCCTACCCCTGATCCTAGCCTCTTAGGACTTCCTCCTGCTATGCGAGCCTGGATCCCTATTCGATAGAGCCTATCCCTAGGGGTTAGCCAACTCTTGTGGCACTCCTGTCTCTTGAGTCCTTCCTTGCGCCTGGTTTTGCCGGCGTGCCTGGACAACTGCCACCGTAAGCAAATGGGAGAGCAAGCCCACTGGCCCGGCAAACAAGCACAAAATCAGAGAATGGGTTGTCCATACTCGCTTATCCCACCCTTCCAAAAAGATCCAGCGGCCCACAAACAAATCCATGACGATGTAGTGGACCCATCCCGTCGCCATAACGGCGGGTTGACTGAATAGGTTGGTTAGGCTGGTCAGAGACAGTTGAGGGTCGGAAAATTCCTTGAGAACATCCGCGTTGAACCCGGTGACCAAAAGATACAAATAAACCGCCGCCAAAATAGCGATGGGCAAAAGCGATTCCATCACCTTGCGGGTTACCTTCCAACCCGGCAGCAGAATCATCATTGCCCAAAAGGGCAAAGCAAACCAGTTGGCCCCGTTAAAGATCATCTCCAGCATGCTTGGAACCCCCAACGCTACCTGTCCATTATCGGCCTAATGCCCCCTGGGGATCCCTGCAGTAGCGGGTGGAAATGGATGGGAGTTATTCCTGACTTGCCGTAAACTACCCGACCCTGACTGCTTCGCAGTACAGGGCGGGCTTTCGGTAGCCCTGCAGTTGGCAAGCC
>NZ_JANSIK010000113.1:0-4736 GCF_047462035.1 Synechococcus sp. R5-15
AGCAGAGCAGGCTCAGGGCTACTGAAAGCCCGCTCCGTACCGCTTAGCGGTCGGAGCCGGGTAGTTTACCTCTCTCCCTCTGTTTTTTTCCGCGAGCGAGTTGAGGTCGCTTTCTTCGCGCCAGCGGATGCCGCAGATCTCTTGGATGATTTCTTCAGAGTAGGGGGCAACGCTGTAGGAGTTACGAAAAATACTTCCGATAGGGCATCCAGTTTTTTGCCTCGCGTAATTTTGCACCCAAGCTTGGTTATGGGGGTTAAGTCCTGCCACCAACTTCTATCCGCCTCTGCAATCCGGGCAGCTGCAATGGTTACATCGACTCCCTTGAGGGGACTGCTGGGTCGCTCGGCTAGGTATCTTAGCGCAGCCAAGATAGTCTCTCTCGATGTATTGGTCAAATTTACCTTCGGAACAATTTCTTTGGCGAGAATCTGGGCCTGCTTAACCTGCTCTGGATCAGGATCGACAACGATACACCATAGCCTTTCCAGTCCCGCTTCTTGAGCAACTGCATAGACAAAATGGTTACCAATGGCCTTGTACTGATAGTCGCCAGCCTCGACCACCAGCAGAGGAACCCAGTTGTGTCCTCCTGTCGCCCTTAGCTGATCTGCGGCTGCGGCAACAAGGAAGGAGGGAGCAGAAAACCCATCGGCGGGCGTAATGCTCTCAAGGGGTAAGTTAACCAACCTACCTAGATCTGAAAACTCACTCATCGATAAAGTACTCACGGGCAAGACTCTGGTAGTATTCTAAAACTCTCCTGTCCCTAAAGACGGCAGGAGTTCGATCAAAGCTTGCAGAGGATATCACTGCATAGTCAGGTATCCTAAAAATGCTTTTGTTTTCATTACCTTTCTTAAAATGCGGCCAGAAATATGGACGTAGATCTACACTTTTCTCCTGGTCGATAAGCTTACCTATCTCTTCGTTAGCTAGTTGAATAGTGTATTCACTTCCCGAAGAAACGCCGTTGAAAAAGATAGGCAAAGTCCTGGGGCCGCCATCCTGTCGTGACTTAGCAGTTTCTGGAACAAAGCTGGTGATTACTCTAGCAGCATTATTCAGGGAAGACAGATCGTCGGGGCGGGTAGGTATCAAAATAACATCGGCAGCAAAAACACCACTTTGGCTGAAGTAAAGCCATTGAGTTGGGCAGTCGATTAGGATGTAATCATACTCATTGCGAAGAGGGGCAATCAGATCTCGAAGGCGTCGGGTTCCCTTTTGGATATATGCTAGCGACTGGCTGTCGGTCAACGTCTCCAGCTCAGGGTCTCTTGGGATAATGTCGAAGATGGGAAGGGTAGTCTGCTTGCCTTTGAGTCTATATTTGAGTCTATATGTTTGGACAATGGCATGGATGTCTATTTTGGGATCCTTTAAACATTGCGTCAGTGTAATTTTTCCAGGAGTGGCTCCCAAACTTCTTGTCAGATCACCCTGAGAATCAAAGTCAACAACTAAGACCTTTTTTCTCTTGGTTGCTAGTGTTGTGGTTGCTAGTGTTGCCGCAAGGTTAATGATCGTCGTTGTTTTGCCTACGCCCCCTTTATTGTTATACACGCATACAGTCAGAGCGCGCTCATAGTTTTCTATCTTGTCTCGCAAGTTACGCACTATGCTCTCAATGTTATCTGAGCTAATATCAAGGTTTGCTGTAGCGGGGTGAACGACTTTTCCGTGCTTCCTCCAAAGCTGGATGTTATTTGCATTGGTGATAATTCCCCATTTTGCAGATTTGCAGTTCTTGGCAAGCAAGTAACTTTCTATCTGACAAACTGCATCTCTATAGCAAGATCCTTCTCTGAGATTAACTGCTCTAGATTTTGCCTCCAAAAGCAAGTAGGGATTCTTCGGGGAGCTAAAGAAAATATCTTCAGGATCTCCGTTCTTTCTTGCTGCGAGATCGACCTGGCCGCAACCTGTCTCGAATTCATATCTAATTTCCGACTCGTCAAAGCCAAGCGCCTGCAGGAGAGGAAAAGCAAAGTGTTGGACAACAACTCGCTCTACCCTCTCGGTGGGAGACATCCTCTCAAGCTTCTCTCGGAGAGAGCTAGCCGCAGTCATAGGAAAAAATAAGGTGGACAATGCTAACCAAGCTAAAAGCTCGCCCTCAGCATAGCAGTTGCTTGGCTCGTTCTGCTAGTGCTTGGGCTGTCAGGCCGTTGTAGTCCATCAATTCGGCGGGGGTGGCGGTGGTTTCGCCGCGTTTCCAAGCGAAGAAATCCCGCGGGCCGGCATAGCGCAACATCAAGGGTTCGAGCATCAGGCTAGATCCGCCTGTTACGCCGATGAGGGCCTCGCCGGCAAACCAAGCGGCAAATTCTTGGTCGGACATGAATTCCCCATCTGGCTGAGCACAGGTGGACCAGGCCACGTCGCCGGGGCGATACAGACGGCGGGGGTTAATCACCGAGACGATTTTGCAGCCGATCCCTTGGGCTTGGAGCTGTTCAGCCGCCTCGAACACGGGCAGGAGAATCATATCCCCCACCACGGCAAAGACCACGGTGCGGGATCCGGGAAACTCCTGAAGGACGGTGCAGCCCTGCTCTACTGCTTGGCGAGCTTGTTCGAGGGTGGTGCGGATGGGTAGGGGAGTTTTGCTGGCGATGATAGGGATCCCTTTGTTGTGGGTGGATAAGGCCCATTCGTAGGCAGCTTGGGCACAGTTGGCATCGGGCGGGAAGAGGGGGAAGACGTTGCCGTTGCGCATCATGGCCGCCAGGTAGGCTTCAATTTCCGGGCGTTGGTGGGTCCAGCCGTTGCGCCCCTGTTCCAAAGCGCCGGCAGTGAAGAGGGCAATGGCCGAGGGGGTGGGCCGGCGCAGCTCCGCCATGGCTTGGGTTACCGTCTGCCAGATGGGTAGGCCGTTGACGGCAAAGGACTCGTAGGAGCACCACAGGGAGCGCCCGCCGAAGAGCGCCAGGCCCGCCGTCAGTCCTGCGCAGGCATCTTCGCTCAGGGGCTCATAGACTTGTCCTTGGGGCTGTTGGTTGTAGAGGGGATCCACCGTGGGGTGAATCACCTTGAGACCTTGGTTCACATTGGCAATGCCGGAAGCTTCGTTGCCGTCGGCATTGGCCACCAAAAAGTCGGGATCCTTCTGCCCCACCTGCACCACCAGGGATCCGATGGCCGTGGTGGAAACCTGCTTGTCCCCTAGGGGAAACTCCGTTAGGTTTAGGGATCCCAAAGGCGGCAAAGGCCGAACGAACTCTGTAACCGCCACCTTGGCGGCTGGCCCCCCGGCTGCCCGTTGGCAGTTTTGTCGCACCAGGGCCCAAGCTGCCGGATGTAAGGCCCGCGCCCGCAGAGCCGCCACAATGTCCGGGTGATCCAGAGTGTGGTGGCCGTAGAGGTTGTGGGACTTGGATCCCTTGGCATGTACCCCAGCCCCCTTCAGTTGCTTGAGGATGAAAACCGTTAATTGTCCGCTCAGGGCTGATTGGATGGCTCGCTCCATTTCGATCAGCACCCTTTGGGCAAAGGCAAGGCGGGCTTCTAGGGAAAACTGAGTGCTGTCGACGTAAGGGCCAGGCTGTTGGGCATCGTCAAAGTCCTTGGCATCCACCAACACCACTTCCTCAAAGCCGTTGCCCCGCCAATACTCGGCCATCTGGGCGTTGCTGGCGGTGGAGATCATGCTGTGGTGCTCTTGGCTGTAGCCGTTCCAGACCAGCACCGGCAGGAAGTTGGTGCGCTGCGGGAAAGCCGTGTGGAAGTGAATCATGGAGCTCATCACATAGGGCTCTCCCAGGCCGCCATCCCCAATCGTGACCGGGAAGAGGCGATCCGGGTAGAGTAATGCCCCCGCCATGGCAAAGTGCTGCCCCTGCCCCAGCGGCCCAGCCGGTGCCAGCAGCCCGGGAATGTAGCCGGATAGGTGACCCAACAGCCCTTCCCGTTCTCGAAAACGGGCCCGCAGGTCGGAGACGGTGTGGATGCCCATCTCGGCCAGGGATCCATCCAAGAACATGGCCGCGTAAAAGCCCGGCGCGTGGTGTCCAACTTCGGTGGGGATGTTCTTCTGGCCCAGGTACACCAGAGCGGCATAGGCTTCTGCTTGGCTGGCAAATCCCCCTGGGTGGCCTGAGGCTTTGCTGGCGGTCATTTGCAGGGTGAGGTAGCGCAAGGCATCGGCATAGAGCAAGGTTTGGTAGGCGGCCATGCGACTGCCGGGATCCCTCAGTTTCCCGGTGCCGGCATCCACTGCAGGGGCCTGGCCCAGGCGGTCAAATTCCGGCCAGGGATCCCCGAAGTACTGGATCCCTTCGCAAAAGGCGGGGACTTGGGCAGTTGCCTCCTGAGCCAGTGTCATCGGTTCAGCCTCACGCTTGTTGGGTTATTCACACTCACTGTAAACCCGATAACGCTTTTTGGATGTTGTAAACTACCCAACCCTGACTGCTTCGCAGTACAGGGCGGGCTTTCGGTAGCCCTGCAGTTGGCAAGCCAACCACGAGCCTCTAGGCTGGTTTACGACAGCCCCCAAAAGCGCAATCACATTCGCACCATTCAAATCCGCATCTCCTTCCCATCCACAGTGCCCACACTTGAACGACTTGCCATTGCGATAAGATTGTGCAGGATCTGGATGGATGTGCAAACACCGGTGGCAGGTCTGCGACGTGTAGGCAGGCGGTACCAGAATCAAAGCAACCCCTGCACGCAGAGCCTTGTATTCCAGAAACTGCCTCAGCTGGTAGAACGCCCAACTGTTGGCCCTG
>NZ_JANSIK010000114.1:0-17596 GCF_047462035.1 Synechococcus sp. R5-15
TCATCAAAGCGCTTTCCTCCCGACACTGACCCTACGGGTACAGTGCGGGGCTCCTGCGATTTCTAGCTGAACAGGCAGAAGAGAAGGCGGAAAAAGTTTGGTAACCTAGGAGAGCGATGCCGCTTGTGGTTGAGGGATGTTCATGGTACGCCGTTTCCCCGTCTGGATTGCTGCTGCCGCCTTGGCAGGAGGGATCGCCTGTACCCAGGCAGCTCCTGTGCAAGCTCCTGACCAGGTGGTGAAAACGTTTATCGCAGCCACCGAGAAGGGGGACTGGGGCACGGCAGACAGCTACCTGACGGAGCGCTTCAGCAATGCCCTCAGGCCGGGATCCCTGCCTTCGATTTGGGGCACGGTGGGGGAGAACGTGCAGGTGCGCAACCAAGAGGTGACCGGGAAGACGGCCTATGTTTGGGTGGAGGGCACCGACTCGCTGGAGGATGCGGCCCAGCGCCTGGGGCTGGATCCCTTGACGTTGCGCAAGTATTTGACCCAGCCGGATCTGGCGGATCCCACCTATCAGCAGTTGGCCCCGCAGTTGGTGGGGATGCGCCTGGAGGGAGAGACGGTAACCTCCCGCGTCAAGATCACCCTCTACCAGCAAGATCGCGGCTGGCGAATTGAAGTGTGGCAGCCGGATAAGCCACCTGCTGCTTCGGGATCCCAGTCGGAAAACCCAGAAGAGACAGAAGCAGCGGATCCCGGTGAAAATTCTGCATCTCCAACCGAGAACCCCTAGGACTGTTACCTGCAGGGAGATTGGGGAGGGTGTGGATGTGAGAGCGTGGTTTTTCTTGGTGCTGGCTCTGCTGCCCCTGGGGGGTTGCTGGCAGGCCAAAACGGCGGAGGAAACGCTGCAGGCGTTCGTCCAGGCGGCCAATGCTCGGGATTTTGCCACGGCAGAAGCCTTGCTCACCCCGCGGCTGCTGAAAGGGATCCCTCCGGGGGCCTTGGATCAATCGTGGCCCTCAGCGGAGGAGTTTACCCTCACCCCCATTCAAGCGGTGGGCAATACGGCCATTTTCCGGGTGGAGGCAATCCTGAAGCCAGAAGCGGTGGTGCCGACTTTGCGTTTCCAGTTCACTGCCGAGGGGCTGCAACGATTTTTAACAGAGCCGGATCGGGAGGATCCCCGGTTTCGCCCTTTTCGCTCTCAGTTGGGCTTCTACGAGCCTTTGCCGGAGGGTCGGCTGCGCGCAGTTATGGAGGTTACCCTCTATCGCCAGGCTCAAGGGTGGCGGGTGGAGTTGGCTCGGCTGCAGCCTTTAAATACAGAGGTTCTCTACGAGCCAATCAAGTTAGCGGAAGAAGCACAGCCTTTCCAACTAACTGGGACGGTGCGGCTGCTCAACCGCAAGGAGGGCTGGATTGGGGTCAACTTGGAAAAAGTCAGCCCCAGCTTGGAGCGCTACGCGGGCACATGGGTCTCGGTGGTTCCCGCTGAGGAGGTGCAAGTGACTCGCCTTGGCCGCTCTGCCAGCTGGCTGGATCTGCTCCCGGGAGATGTGGTGGAAATGGAAGGCACCGTTCGGTTCGCCGTCAACGTCGATGCGGAAGGGGGGATCCCGGCAGCCATTCGGGCCGAGCAAATCAGGGTGCTGCAGACCCTCACCCCCAGCCCCTCTCCCAGCCCAAGCGCTCCGCGTCGCTAAACGCAAACACCCCCGGCCCCTCTCCCAGGGGGAGAGGGGGGTAGGTTCTTGAACTCAACGCAGCGGCGAGTGCAACAGCACCACCAGCCGCTCTTCCAGGAACTTGAGATTGGCCACCACTTGGTTAAAGGCCTCTTCGGGGGTCCAATCCATGAGATCTAGCGCCTTGGCCGCCAGGGCCTGTACAGGAACAGGCTCTTCTCCAAAAACATCAATCAACCAGCGCACCGAGAAGGGATCGATGGTGATGTTGCCCTCGGAGCCGGGCCAGCCGTTGATGTTGACCGGGCCATTGTCGCGGATGGCATTCTCAAAGGCAGCTTTGGCATTGAGCCTCAGCAGCAGGGGATGGGCGTGTACCGAGCCATTTCTCCATTCCTCGTTGCTGAAGGGTTGAGGAGAAGTCGCCCCGGTGGGGTGGCCACACCAGAAGTCGATCAGGCGGGTCAGGTTAGGAAAGATTAACTCGATGAAGTGCAGCAGCTCCTCCTGGCTGAGCTTTTTGATTTGGCGCAGAGCGTAGGGAACGGGCTTGGTGAGGACCCGCTCCAGCTTCCACTGCTGCCAATTGACCATACTGATGAACTCCAGCCCGGCCTGGCGGAGCATCTCAAAGACCTGAGGCACGGTAAAGCCTTTGTCGCTGCGCAGCAGAAAGTTGGCCAGGATCCCATTGGTGGTTTTGATGGCATCCCCCTGCCAGTGGCTTTTGACGAAGCTGCCCTCGTGAAGGGCATCCATCAGCTCCCTGAGGATGGGAACGGCTTTGGCAGCCGGCTCATCCATCACCCCCAGCAGCTCCATGGCATCCTGCATGTTGAAGATAAACTGGCGCTGGTAAAGGCTGTGGACATTGGTGCGGATGATGCCGTCCGGTTTGAGGACTTGGCGCATGCCTTTCAGCCCCGCCACCGGATCGTCCAGCAGGTAGAGCACGTCATTGCAGGCGATGAAATCGAACTGCTCCCCCAAGGCTTGCAGGTCGGTGATGTCCATCACCTCGAAACGCGCCTCTTTGATCTGGTGGAACTCGAAGCGCTGCCGGGCCATTTTCAGGGATTCTGCCGAGATATCCACCCCGACAAAAGAAGCTCCTGGATTGGCCGTGGCCAGCACGAGGGTCTCCCAGCCGGAGCCACAGCCGGCGTTGAGCATCACTTTGCCCTCGGGTTTGACCACCTTGCGGTTGCGGCGATAGTAAGCGGTGGTGAGGCTGTTGGCAAAAAGCGCGAAGTTATCCGTAACCGTCTGCTCAATCGGGACATTCGGGTAGGGAAATTCGTCAAACTGCGCCTGAACCAACTTGGAAGTGGATTGCTCCGGCATAGGGATCCCTGCCTTTCTAAGCTTATTAGGATTCTAAAGCGACCCCAGCGCTTATCCCAGCCGCTGCTCGGTTTCGGGATCGAACAGGTGGAAGCGATCCATATCGAAGATCACTTCCGCCCACTGGTTGACGCGCAGCTGGGTACGGGGATCCACGCGGGCCACAAACTCCTGCTCGGCCAGGATCCCTTCTCGGTCGGTGGTGCTGAGATGGAGGATCACTTCATGGCCGATCAGCTCGGTGACGGAGACCTTAGCCCGCACCGGGGCAGGTTGGATCCCTGGGGGTTGGTACTGGGGATCGTGGATGTTTTCCGGGCGGATGCCGAAGATGACCGACTTGCCGACGTATTGCCAATAGGGCTCTGCCTGGTGGGGCGGGATGGCCACGCGGAAGGCGCCGGTATCGATCCAGAGGGTGCCCTCCTGCTCCCGCAGCTTGGCCTGGAAGAAATTCATGGCGGGGCTGCCGATGAACCCGGCCACAAACAGGTTGGCAGGGCGGGCGTAGAGGGCTTGGGGAGTATCCACCTGCTGCAGGCGGCCATCCTTCATGACGGCGATGCGGTTGCCCATGGTCATGGCCTCCACCTGGTCGTGGGTAACGTAGATAAAGGTGGTGCCCAGTTGCATGTGCAACTTGCTAATCTCGGCCCGCGCCTGTACCCGCAGCTTGGCATCCAAGTTGGAGAGGGGCTCATCCATCAAAAACACCGCCGGATTGCGCACGATGGCCCGCCCGACGGCAACCCGCTGCCGTTGCCCACCCGAAAGTTCCTTGGGCTTGCGGTTGAGAAGGTGCTCGATCCCAAGGCGCTTGGCCACCCCCCTAACCCGGCTTTCGATCTCCGCCCGTGGCAGGCCGCGCAGCTTGAGGCCAAAGGCCATGTTCTCGGCCACGGTCATGTGGGGGTAGAGGGCGTAGGACTGGAAGACCATGGCGATATCCCGATCCTTGGGGGGGACATCGTTCACCCGGCGGTCGCCGATGTAGATGGATCCGGCGCTGATCTCTTCCAACCCGGCCAGCATGCGCAGGGAGGTGGTTTTGCCGCAGCCGGAGGGGCCGACAAAGACGAGAAATTCCCCGTCTTCGACGGTGATGTTCAGGTCATGGACGGCGGTGGTGTCTCTGTAGCGCTTGGTAACGTGTTCGTAGGTAACGCTGGCCATGCTCTCAACCTTGGCTCCGTTGCGCACTCAAACCCTATCCAAAGCGGCGGGCAAAAGTCAAATGGGGTTCGGTTTAAGTTCGCTAGGGAAGGCTGGGGATCCCTGCAGCGAAGCCAGTTTATGGTCGTTGCCCCTGCCCTTGCCCCGGCCCCTTTCCCAGAAGGAGAGGGGAGCTGGGAAGCCATGGAATCTTGAACCGAAATGTAAAAAAAGGTAGGCTCATCGCCTACCTCTATGGGATCCTTTTTCCCTATTAGGAAGTTGCCTAACCTCTAGGCCATCAGGAGACAACGCTCACTTTGACCACTTGGGCTTTTTCAGAGTCGGCCTTCGGCAAGGTGAGGGTGAGGATCCCATCTTTGTATTCGGCTTTCACCTGATCGTGTTTGATCCGGTTCGGCAGCGGGATCACCCGTTGGAAGCGCCCGTAACGGAATTCAGTCCGGGTTACCCCTTTGTCTTCAGAGCGCTTCTCAAATCGCCGTTCCCCAGTGATGGAGACCGCTTCGGCTGTGACTTGGATATCCAAGTCGTTGGGGTTCAAGCCGGGCAGCTCCAGCTTCAGGGTAATGGTTTCGGGATCATCGTGCATCTCCACTGCCGGCATGAAGGCAAAGCCGTCGGCCTCGGTGGTGCGAGGGATCAGCCGGTCGAACATCCGGTTCATTTCCCGTTGAATTTCGTCAATTTCCCGAAATGGATCCCAGCGGACAAGAGCCATAGAGCATCCTCCTCCTCTATTACTTTGCTTTTTTGACTTCCAGTTCGAGTTTGGAGCTTAGCTTTTGGGGCTCAACTTTAGAGGTGCAAGCAAAACCTCTATGCTTCTAGCGTATTCAAATCTATTCCGAGAAGTGTAGGGTTTTCTGGAATGTTTCTTAGGTATTTACCCTACAGGTTTATCCATCCAAAACCCTCTAGGACTCCGTATGTTTGGGGCGGCGATGGGGTTTTGTGGGTAACCACATACTGAGGCCGGTAGCTATCATCACCAACAGCCCCAGTCCGTTTAAGAATGGATAAACCGCCTGCAAATCAAGGGGGCCCCACTGCCCTTTGTGGATTTGGATCAGCCAGTAGTAGTCGAAGTTTTGGTTGAGGCGGGCAATTTGATAGAGGGATCCCGTTAGCACCGTTACCACCAAAGGCAAGGCCAGGATGGGGGCAAGGGTGCGGTGGATGCGGCGGATCCTCTTTGGATTCAGGGCCATTGAGCTTTCTCCAGGGCAATGGGGCGATCCCTGCCATGCTATCAGGGCAGCTAGCCCCTATTCTCGCTCAAGAACGGCTCCTGGACAGCTCCTCCACGTGCTGCCGCGGGATGACCCGTCCTTCGTCCTCAAAGCCAGGGATCTCGTGGAAGTTGAGGTAGCGGTACAGCTCGCCGGCAAAGGGCTGGATCTTGGTGGAGACGATCTCTCGGTACTCCTCAGGGGTGGGGATCCGGCCCAAAAGGGCGCAGGCGGCGGCCAGCTCGGCGGATCCCAGGTAAACCCGCGCGTCTTTGCCCATGCGGTTGTTGAAGTTGCGGGTGGAGGTGGACATGACGGTGGCCCCGTCTTCCACGCGGGCTTGGTTGCCCATACACAAGCTGCATCCCGGCATTTCCGTTCTGGCCCCGGCGGCAGCAAAGATGCCGTATACGCCTTCCGAGCGCAGTTGTGCCTCATCCATGCGGGTGGGCGGACAGATCCAGAATTGGCGCACCTTGGCCCGCCCTTGGCCTTCCAGGATTTTGGCGGCGGCGCGGTAGTGGCCGATGTTGGTCATGCAGGAGCCGATGAAAACTTCGTCAATCTTGATCGGCGTATCGGGGTTGCCGGCGGCGTGTTGGGCATGGACTTCGCTCAGGGTCATCACCTTGTCGGGATCGTTGGGGGCACAGACGATCGGCTCGGTGATGGTGCTGAGGTCAATTTCGATGACTTCGGCGTATTCGGCGTCGGCATCCGCCTCCAGGAGGGTGGGGTTGGCCAGCCATGCTTCCATTTTGGCGATGCGCCGCAGCAAGGTTCTCGCATCCTGATAGCCGCGGGCGATCATGTTCTTCAGCAGCACCACGTTGGAGCGCAGATATTCTGAGACCGTCTCGATGCTCAGCTTGATGGTACAGCCGGCACAGTTGCGCTCTGCCGAGGCATCGGTAAACTCAAAAGCTTGCTCCACCTTCAGATGCGGCAGGCCCTCGATCTCCATGATGCGCCCGGCAAAGACGTTTTTCTTGCCTTTTTTCTCAACGGTCAACAGGCCCCTCTGAATGGCCACGTAGGGGATGGCATGGACAATGTCCCGCAGGGTGATCCCCGGCTGCAATTCACCTGTAAAGCGCACCAGCACCGACTCCGGCATGTCCAAGGGCATCACCCCCATGGCGGCGGCAAAGGCCACCAGACCGGATCCTGCCGGGAAGGAGATCCCCAAGGGGAAGCGGGTGTGGGAGTCGCCCCCTGTGCCCACGGTGTCGGGCAGCAACATGCGATTCAGCCAGGAGTGGATGATGCCATCGCCGGGACGCAGGACAACGCCCCCGCGGGAAGCGAAAAAGTCGGGCAGCTCTTTGTGGATCTGGATGTCCACCGGCTTGGGATAGGCGGCGGTGTGGCAGAAGCTCTGCAGCACTAGGTCGGCGTTGAAGCCCAGACAGGCCAGCTCCTTCAGCTCATCGCGGGTCATGGGGCCGGTGGTGTCCTGGGATCCCACCGTGGTAATGAGGGGCTCACAACTGGTGCCCGGGCGCACGCCTGGCAGCCCACAGGCTTTGCCCACGATTTTTTGCGCTAGGGTATAGCCTTTGCCGGTGTCTGCCGGTGGAGTGGGGCGGATAAACAAGGTCGAGGGAGGCAAACCCAAGGCTTGGCGGGCTTTGTCGGTGAGGGCACGGCCAATCAACAGGGGAATGCGTCCCCCCGCCCGCACCTCGTCGGGGAGGGTTACGGGCCGCAGGGAAAAGGTGGAGAGAACTTGGCCGGTCTCAGAGCGGATCACGCCTTCGTAGGGGCAAATGGTAACCACCATGCCGGTTTCCAGGCGGGAGACATCGCACTGGATGGGCAAGGCCCCGGCATCTTCGGCGGTGTTGAAGAAGATGGGCGCGATGGTGCCCCCCAGGATGACCCCGCCGGCCCGCTTGTTGGGCACATGGGGAATGTCGTGGCCGATGTGCCAGAGGAGTGAGTTGAGGGCGGATTTGCGGGAGGATCCCGTGCCTACCACATCCCCCACAAAGGCGACCGGATGGCCACGGCGCTTCAGCTCGGCAATGGCGGCCAGGGATCCTGGAGCGCGGGACTCCAGCATGGCTTGGGCGTGGAGGGGGATATCCGGGCGGGTGGTGGCGTGGGCGGCGGGGGAAAGGTCATCGGTGTTGATCTCGCCGGCAACCTTGAACACTGTTACAGTGATTGCTGCGGCCAGGGGAGCTTTGGCGGTAAACCATTCGCCCTTGGCCCAGGACTCGATCACCTGTTGGGCATAGGCATTGCCGGACTGGCTCAGCTCCAGCACGTCGTGAAAGGCATCGAAAACCAGCAGGGTGTGGCTGAGGGCGCGGGCTGCTGCCGCTGCAATCTCACTCCGGGGATCCCGCAACAGATCCAGCAAAACCTGGACGTTGTAGCCCCCCAGCATGGTGCCCAAGAGCTCCACCGCCCGCAGGGGAGTGATCAACGGGGATTCAACCTCCTCCTTGGCCACAGCGGCCAAAAAGCCCGCTTTCACATAGGCGGCTTCATCGACCCCCGGCGGGACGCGCTCTGTTAAGAGGTGCAACAAAAAGGCTTCTTGGCCAGCAGGCGGGGCCTTCAGGAGCTCGCACACCTGGCTGGTCTGGGCAGCGTTTAAGGGCAGCGGCGGGATCCCTTGGGCCTCGCGGGCAGCGGCGTGTTGGCGGTATTCGGCCAGCATGGGGGTTTAGGCACTCGACGTGGGTATTTATTCTACCGCTAGCTCGGCAGAGGAAAGGTCCTCGAGAAGGGATCCCATCCGCTGGCGGTAACTCAGTCTGGCCTAGGATAGCTCCGCCAACAGCTCTTTTTGGTAAAGGCCAATACAAGCCTGGATCAAGTCGTCCAGCTCCCCATCCAAGATGGGCTGCAGAGGGAAATTCTGGTTGAGGCGGTGGTCGGTAACGCGGTTGTCCTTGTAGTTGTAGGTGCGAATTTTTTCCGAGCGGGATCCCGTTCCCACCTGCATGCGCCGAGCAGAGCTAATGGAGGCCTGTTGCTCCTGCAGCTTCATCTCGTAGAGTTTGGCCCGCAAAATCTGCATGGCCCGCTGGCGGTTCTGCAGCTGGGAACGCTCCTCGGTACAAAACACCCGGATCCCGGTGGGCTTGTGGAGAAGATCCACCGCCGTCTCCACCTTGTTCACGTTTTGGCCGCCTGCCCCCCCAGAACGTGCCGTTTTGATTTCGATGTCTTTCGGGTCGATGACCACCTCCACCTCGTCCACCTCTGGCATCACCGCCACCGTGGCCGTCGAGGTGTGGACACGGCCTTGCGCTTCGGTGACGGGCACCCGCTGCACCCGATGCACGCCAGCTTCAAACTTGAGCTTGCTGTACACCTGATCCCCTTGAATCTCCAGGATCGCCTCTTTGTAGCCCCCCAGCTCTCCTTCCGAGAGGCTCGCCAGACGCACCGACCAGCCCAGCTTTTCGGCGTAGCGGGTGTACATGCGGGCCAGATCCGCCGCCCACAGCGCCGCCTCCTCCCCACCGGTGCCGGCGCGAATCTCCAACATGATGTTCTTGTCGTCGTTGGGATCCCGGGGCAGCAGCAGCAGGGTGAGCTTTTCCTCCAGTTGTTCTTGGCGGGCCCGCAGTTGCTCAAGTTCCGCTCTTGCCATCGCCTCCAGCTCCGGGTCGGAGGCCGATTCCCGCAAAAGTTCTTCCGTCTGTTGCAGATCGCGATTCAGCTTTTGCCAGTCGTGAAAAGCCTGGACGGTGGCCTCCAAGGAGGAGCGGGCCTTGGCAATCCGCTGCAGCTCAGCTGGATCCGTGGCCACGTCCGGATCCGCCAAGCGCACCGTCAGCTCCTGAAAGGTGGCTTCGACATTCTTAAGCTGGTCGATCAGTTGAGCAGAAGCCATAGACTCGCAATACCCAGGGATCCAAGCGTTGCCCACACCCGGAGGGGGGAACCTCTACTTGGCCTTTTTGCCACCTCCCATGCCGTATTTGCGCATGAACTTCTCCACCCGGCCTTCGCTGTCGATGATCTTTTGGCTGCCGGTGAAAAAGGGATGGTTGCCCGACCAAACATCCACCCTGAGCTCCGGCTTGGTGGATCCCACCGTCATCACCACTTCGCCGTTGCAGATGACTTTGGCTTCTGGATACCACTGCGGGTGCAATCCTTTCTTGGGCATAACCCTTTCCTCCTCTGGGCCTGTTTCTATACCCTTGTCTATCAACATCTTCCTCTAAAAACAACGGCAGGGATCCCTAGCGCTTCGAGTACTGGGGAGCCTTGCGGGCCTTGCGCAGGCCGTATTTCTTCCGCTCCACGGCGCGCGGATCCCGTTTCAGATAACCCTCTACTTTCAAAGGGCCGCGATTGGCCGGATCCACCTCGCAGAGGGCGCGCGCCACCCCCAGCTTGATCGCATCCGCCTGGCCGTGAACGCCGCCGCCATGGGCTCGCACCAAGATGTCGTAGGAGTTTTCCAGTCCCAGGATCTCCAGCGGCCCCTTCACACTGGCCAGCAGGGCTTCTTGATACTGCAGATACTGGTCTCCCGGCCTGTCGTTGATGATGATTTTGCCCGTGCCGGGCACCAAACGCACGCGGGCAACGGCGGTTTTGCGGCGTCCCGTTCCCCAATAAACGGCTCGTTGGCTGCTCGCTTGAGTCATGCTTTGGCTCCTGGGATCGTGTTGAGGGGATAAACCTGGGGTTGCTGGGCCTCATGAGGGTGGTTTGGCCCGACATAAACTTTCAACTTGGTGAATTGCCGCCGGCCCAAACGGGTGTGGGGCAACATTCCCTTGACCGCTTTTTCCACCACCCGCTCCGGCAGCCGCGCCTGCAGTTGGGCAAAGGTTTCCACTTTCATGCCGCCAGGACGGCCGGAGTGGCGGCGGTAGAGCTTTTGGGTGCGCTTTTTGCCGGTGACCACCACTTTCTCAGCGTTGATCACAATTACATAGTCCCCCGTATCCAGGTGAGGGGTGAAGTCCGGTTTATGCTTACCCCGCAAGAGGGTGGCCACAGCGGCGGCCAAGCGGCCCAGGCGCTGATTGGCAGCATCCACCAGATACCAGCGGGGCGCCAGAGTCTCGGGGTTGGGAAGGGGAGTTTTGTTCATGGCAGCCAAGGAAACATATCAGGACAAGCTTGGAGATCGCCCAGATCAACCGCAGGAATGGGCCAACGCAGCCGGCGACCGGAGGGCGGAGGGAGGCTCTGTGGGCAAGGCCCAAAAGGGCGGCGAGTGGGCGAACTGTTGACCGAAGGGATCCGCAGCATAGCCCACATCCGTCAGGCACAGCCCTTGCGGAGGAGCGCTGTAGCGGGTGCGCATCTGGCTCCAGTCGTTGTGTTGCCACAGGTGGACAAACTGTGCCGGGCTGAGCTGGCCCCGGCCCACCACCTCTAGGGATCCCACCAAGAGCCGCATCATCCGGTAGAGGAAGCCGCTGGCCTGCACCTCGATGCTGATCAAGTCCCCCAGCCGCTGGCAGAGCACCTCCTGCACCTGTACCCGCGAGTGGGGCCGATCCGATCCCCGCCGCCGGAAGGCTTCCAAGCTGTGCTCCCCCAGCAGGGAATTCAGGGCTTCCGCCATCGGCTCCACCTGCAGAGGCCAACGCACTTGCCAGCTAAAGAGGCGCCAGAACACATCCGGTCGCTCCCGGTTCAGGATCAGGTAGCGGTAACGGCGCCAGCGAGCCGAAAAGCGGGCGTGCCAGGAGTCAGGCACTTGAGCAGAAGCCAGCACTACCACATCTTCCGGCAGACAGTCGTTCAGCACCCTCGACCACTCCGCCGCAGGGATGCCGGAGGTGGTGTCGAAGTGGGCCACCTGGCCTGCAGCATGAACCCCCGTATCGGTGCGACCGGCCCCATGGAGGGTTACCGGATGCCCCGCCCGCGACGCAATCGCCTCCTCCAGCACCCCTTGCACGGTACGGCGGGCTGCCTGGCGCTGCCAGCCATAGAACCTGCTGCCGAGGTACTGAATTCTCAGGGCAATGCGACGGTACGGCATGGATCCCTTTCCGCTACACCAGCTCGATGACCGCCATTTCTGCTCCATCCCCCCGCCGATGCACGGTGCGCAAGATGCGGGTATAGCCACCGGGCCGATCCCGGTAGCGCTCAGGAGCCTGCTCAAACAGGGAGCGCACCAGCTCCTTGTCGTAGATGTAGGCCAGCGCCTGTCGCCGCGCCGCCAGGGATCCCTCTTTGGCCAGGGTGATCATCTTCTCGGTGGTGGCCCGAATGGCTTTGGCGCGGGCTTTGGTGGTGGTGATCCGCCCTTCCCGCAGCAGAGCCGTGGTCAGCGCCCGCATCAGGGCCTTGCGCTGGTCGGCGGGCTTATTGAGGTGGGGGGTACGACGGCGGTGGCGCATGGTAACCTCTGTCTTGTGTCCTACACTCTTCGGGGATCCTTGCGTTTTGACGCGGTTGTGCTAGCGGTGCAGATGCTTGAGACGGAACCTAAACTCTAGGCCTTGCCTTTTTCGCGGGTGCGGGGCAGTGTCAGACCAAAGCGGGCTTTCAAAGCCTGCACCACCTCTTCGGCAGACTTCTGGCCAAAGTTTTTGATCTCCAGCAGATCTTCCTCGGTATAGAGCAGCAGATCGGCCACCGTGTTGATCTGAGCTCGCTTCAGACAGTTGTAGGCCCGTACCGAGAGCTGTAGCTCCTCGATGGGGATCTGGTTTTTTTGGTTGTCCTCGTCTGGCTTGGGCGGCACAGGAGCATCGAAGCTGACCTCCTGCAGCGGTGCGAACAAGCCCACCAAAATGCGGGCCGCTTGGCTGAGGGCCTCTTGCGGGGTGAGGCTGCCGTTGGTCCAGATTTCCAATACTAGCCGATCTTTTTCCAGGAATTGGCCCACCCGAGCTGCTTCCACAGCGTAGTTCACCTTGCGCACCGGCATGAAGACAGAGTCGATCTGCAGAAAATCAATCGCCATCGCTTTGCTGTCGGAGTAATCGACGGCGCGGTAGCCATGTCCCCGGCCAATCATGAACTCCATTTCCAAAATCGCCCCTTCCGCCAGGGTGGCAATGTGGTGACGGGGGTTGATCACCTCCACATCGCTGGGCAATTGCAGCTTCTCAGCAGTAACTTCCCCTGGCCCCTGAGCCACCAAGCGGCCCACCTGAGTCTCGGGGGAACTGGAGCGCAGCACCAGCTCCTTCATGTTTAGAAGGATCTCCATCACGTCTTCCCGCACCCCCGGCACCGTGGAAAACTCGTGGGTCACCCCGGCAATGCGTACAGCAGTCACCGCCGTCCCCTCCAGATTGGAGAGCAACACCCGCCGCAAAGCGTTGCCCACCGTGATCCCTTGGCCGCGCTCCAGTGGCCCCAGAGCAAATTTGCCGTAGTGAACGCCGTTATCATCCCGATGAGATTCAACACACTCGGTCTGGTAGGCAACAGCACTTGCGCTCGCTCTGCTGCCCAGAGAGTGGGAGAGGGTTCGGCTGGTTTGAATCGTCATGGTGGCCCCGTCCGTCTGGCTCGACATCCGTTTGGAGAACTGATGAAACTTCGAGGTCATCTCACGCTTGGGCAGACCTGTAGCTCTGGAGCAAACTCCTACAGACGCTCGACCGGCCCTCAACGCGGGATCCTTCAGACACGCCGCCGCTTGGGAGGACGGCAACCGTTGTGGGGAATGGGGGTAATATCTCGAATAAGGGTAATTTCCAGGCCCGTTGCCTGTAGAGCGCGAATGGCGGTTTCCCGACCGGCTCCCGGCCCGCTCACCATCACTTCGATCTGGCGCATGCCGTTCTCCATGGCTTGACGCGCCGCACTTTCTGCTGCCATTTGGGCGGCGAAGGGAGTGCCCTTTTTGGCCCCTTTGAAGCCCGTAGAACCTGCCGAGGCCCAAGACACCACATCGCCGTTGGGATCCGTGATGGTGACGATGGTGTTGTTGAAGGTGGACTGAATGTAGGCCACCCCATTGGGGATGTTCTTTTTGACTTTACGTCCGCGCCGTTGCTGCCGAGCCATGATCCAGGTGTCCTTGCAATCGACTGTTTGGGGTTGAGATTCGGGATGGTGGGAGACTTTTGCCTTCCGCGCAAAGCCGAGCGACTACTTCTTGGCAGGAGCTTTCTTCTTGCCGGCCACCGTCTTCCTGACCCCCTTGCGGGTGCGGGCGTTGGTGCGGGTGCGCTGACCACGCACGGGCAGACCCAGGCGGTGGCGACGACCTCGATAGGTGCCAATGTCGATCAGCCGCTTGATGTTCATCGCCTCCTGGCGGCGCAGATCCCCTTCCACCTGGTATTCGCCCTCCACCACCGTTCGCAGGGCGGCCACCTCAGCGTCGGTGAGGTCGCGGGTACGAGTATCCGGATTGATGCCGGTCTTCGCCAAAATTTGGCGGGAGCGGGTCAGCCCAATGCCGTAAATATAGGTCAGGGCAATCTCCACTCGCTTTTCTCGGGGGATGTCAACTCCCGCAATCCGTGCCATAGTCAGGGGTACCTTTCAAATCAAACCAACTCGAACACACTTGCCCAGTAAGGTTGCCCAGTAAGGATTGAGTTGCCTGCCTGAGATGGGATCCTCATTCAGAGAAATGTTGCTGTAGAGATGCCGGTCTTGGGATCCATGCTCACCGAGAGGTCTAGCCAACGTTTTGCTCGGTTGTGTCGGAAGCCTTTGCCTCTGTCTCCCATTGCAGGCTGGACACATCCTGCATCGAACCTCTAGCCCTGCCGCTGCTTGTGCTTGGGGTTGGAAGAACAGATCACCATCACCCGACCATGGCGGCGGATGACTCGGCATTTCTCACAGATCCGACGGACGGAAGGCCGCACCTTCATGGTTGATCCTGACAAAACCAGCGAATATCCATTCTATGTTCGTCTGGGCAACCTGTCAAAATGTGTTTGGGTTTGCTGACAGCGAGCGGACAGTCGGGTTGGCTATGCTGGTTGGGCGAGGATCTCCTGAGTCAAAGTAGGCGCGACTGTGGGGTGGAGAAGGCCATGCGGTGGCAATGGCTGGTTGTGCTGAGTGGTGTGCTGGGGCTGGGATCCCCTGTGTTGGGGCAAGGGATCCCTTCGCCGGAGGCAGGCTCTTCCTCTGCTGGGAGGAACTTTTCTGCGGATGGGAACGGCCTGAGGACAGAGGGGGATTGGCTTTTGCCGTTGCGCAGCTCTGCCGATCGCATCGATGGGGTACCGGATCGGGGCTGGGTTGCGGTTGGGCTGTTGGAGGAGCAGGCCGTGACCCTGCTGGATGGGGCCAGCGGGGATCCCCTGTGGCAGGTGGCGGTGGGGTTTGCTCCCAGTGTGGTGCGGGTGGATGAGGCACGGCAGGTGGTCTACGCCTCTGGCCCCAATGCCCCTGGGCTGGTGGCCCTCGATCTGCTGACGGGGGAGCTGATTCAGGCTTATGGGTTGCCGGCAGGGGTTTTGGATATTGCCGTGGATGGGGCCACAGGGCGGGTTTTTGCCTCCCTGCCCTCTGCCCAGAGTTTGGCGGTGATGGCTGCTCCCCTTCGCAGCAGCGGTGCGGAGCACAAACGCCAAAGCGACCCCTCAGAGCAGCCGCAAGCCCGCAATTTGCCGATGCCCGGCCCCCCCTTGGCGCTGGCCTACGATGCGGAGCGGGGATCCCTGTTTGTGGGTCTAGCCGGGGAGGATCCCCTCAGCTTGCTGGTGGTCAACCCGGACAATGGGGAGCTGTTGGCCCGTTGGCGGGGCGGTCATACTCCGGAAGCCATGGCCCTGGATGCGGAACGGCAACGCTTGGTGGTGCTCAACTCCGGCAGCCAAGATCTAACAGTGCTGGATCTGAGCCGCAGCGGCGAGGCCCTGCAGCGGGTTGGCCTGGATTGGCGACCGACGCGGCTGGCCCTTTCCCCTGATGGACGTTGGGCTTACGTGACCTCCCGCGATAGCGACCGCCTGCAGCTGGTGGATTTACAGACGGGGCGATTGGTGGCCTCGCTGCGGCTGCAGGGACAGCCGACGGGTCTGGTGATGCTGGGGGAGCGGGATCTGTGGGTGGTGGCAGCAGGGATCCCAGCTTTGCGCCGTTTGCAGGATATTCAGGCTCAAGTTGGCGACGGCGGGACAGAGGTCCTGAACGGGGGAGTCCCCTCTCCAGGCAACCGCGGTGTGGTGACCGGGCGGGTGCTGGATATTGCCGGCCAACCCGTTCAGACCGGGGTTTTGCACCTGGCCGCCACGCCAACCCAACCCAGGCAAACCGTCCGCATTGCTGCCGACGGCACTTACGTGCTGCCGGAACTGCCGGCCGGCCTGTATTTGGTGGATGTGGAGGTGCCGGGTTTTCCCCTGACCAGCACCCAGGTGGAAGTCCGGGCCGGCTTTGTCTCCACTCAGGATATTCGCCTGCCGCCAGGGGAACCGACCCGCCAGCCGGAGGGCATTGGCCTTTTGCCGGATGAACCCGTTTACTCGGATGAGCTGGCCCGCCACCTCAGCATGGCCCTGAAGGAGTTGCAGCCCCAGCGACCGGTACTGCTCTTGAAGGGGCCTCTGGGGCCGGATCCCCGGTTTGAGCCGCTTCTGCCCCTCACCCAGGGCCTGACTTTGTTGGATCGGGATGAGCGCTACACCTCCGATTTGGCCAAGCTGAAGGCCATTGGGGATGCCCTGGGATTGCGCTATATCCTCTTGACCCAGATGCAGATCTCGCGGGACTACAACCGCCAGGGCAACTCTCTGCTGAATACAGCCTTACGCTTTGTGGCCCCGACGGTGCCGGTGGAAATTCCCAATTTCACCCCCAACCAGTTGCGCAGCCGCGGGGTGGTGGTGGTGGTGGACTTGCAGAGGGATCGGCCTGGGGATCGGGCTCGCTACTACGAAGCCTATGGGCGGGATGATGTGGGCGGGGATCCGATGTTTGAAGATGCGGCAGCGGGCCTGTTTCGGCTGCAGGTGCGCAACATGGTGCCGGTGTTTGTCCAACAATGGCAAGCCAACAACCCCTTTTCGGGGTGAGGATCCCTGCAGCAGGATCTTGCCCTGTTCGCGTCAGGGGTGCGGAGCAGAATAGAACCGACTGCTACTACCGGATGCAACCTTCGCCATGCCTTTTTTCTTCTTTCATCCTCTCCGGCACAGGATTAGCTATCGCTACGCAACGCTCTCGCGAACAGGCAGTCTGGCCCTCTGCGGCTGGCTGGCACTGGCTTCAGGAGCGCTGGCTCAGGCTCCGGCCACCCCCATTCCGCGGTTGACGCCGTTGTTTCCCTCCCAAAACAGAGGGCAGCCCCAGGGAACAGCACGGCTGGTGGGGCAGGTGAGCAACAGCGTGGGGCAACCTGTGGCGGGGGCACAGGTGCAGTTGGAGGGCATGGAGAACCCCAATCAGCCGATTCAAACCGATGAGCGGGGCGCTTTTGAGCTAGACCAAGCCCCAGCCGGGCGTTGGCTGTTGACGGTGTGGCACCCCGACTATGAAAAGGCAGAGCAGGAGATCCTCCTGCAAGCGGGCCTGACCACCCCTGTGGATGTGGTTTTGCAGGTGCCCATTCGGCCTCAACCCCGTCGTCGCCTTGGCATTTTGGGGGTGGGAGGGTTGGAGCACACCCAACTGTTGGGCCAGCGCCTGGCCATAGAGGCGGTGCGTCTGGGCTTGATCCCCAACGGCGAGAAGGTGGTGCCCCTGGACAACCGTCGCATTCAGCCTATTTTGCAGAAGGTGGGCTGGCCCATCTACGAGCTGTTTGAGTGGGATCGCCGCAAGCCGGAGGCGGTGGGCCAATTTTTCGATTACCTGGGCCTGGAAGCCATCGTCATCGCCCGCGTCGATGTCCTCACTCGACCAGCTTCGCCAACGGAGCTGAGCCTGCGTTCCCGCAGCCGCCTGGAACTGTGGCGGTTTGATGAGCAAGGCAACCTTGTGGTAGATATCCTGGCCGAGGCCAGTCGCGATCAGGTGGAGCGGAGCAACCTCAATGCTGCCGAGCTGGCCCAGCTTTATCAAATCCAAGTCACCCAGATGGCTGCTGAGGTGGGATCCCGCTGGAAGGAGCATCACCCGCTGGCCCAGTACCTAGAACTGGCTCAGGGAGAAGCCCCACCCCCACGCTCTCGCCTGGATACGGCTGTGGAGCTGCGCATCCCCTCTGCCACACCGACTCCCTAGGTCTTAAGCAGAACAGCTCCGGGATCTCTTCTGTTGTCGTGAAAGGGATTGTCCTGTAAACTACCCGACTCCGACCGCTAAAGCGGTACGGAGCGGGCTTTCAGTAGCCCTGAGCCTGCTCTG
>NZ_JANSIK010000115.1:0-4001 GCF_047462035.1 Synechococcus sp. R5-15
TGTTGGCAGACTCGAAAGTAAACAGAAAGATCAACTGGTAGTAATCCGTACTGAACATATTATACATTATACATTATTTTCAGTATAGTTGAGCTTATTATTGACTAGAGTCATGCTCCTTTTTTCTCAGTGTGCCATAGGTAGCTGTCAACCATCTGGAGGCTGGCCATCTTCAGGGAACTGGCAGCAACTCAAAAAACGAACTTCCGTTGGCGCTCTTTTTGCAGCCGGGCAACTTCAGCTCCAATGGATAAAACAACGGCTGTGGCACCAACTGACCGGCGCCGGCCTCTGCCGCTTGGCTCACAGCCTCCGCGAGGGAGAAAGTCCATCGTCCCCTCATATCAAAAAGAACATCTACTTCACGAAGAGTGGTTGGAGCGAAGGGGAGACTGCGCAGATTCAGGAAACCGAGAACCTGATATGGTAGGCGTTATCCTGCCTGATCTGCTCTTTTGCTCAGTGCAGCCTCCCCTCTTCATAGACTGATGCGAGAATTGCCCTCTGATCCTTCCAATCGTGCCGGCGTACCCTTTGGGGATCAGACCCTGGCTCTGATGCGCGTCCAGGAGGCCCTGGATCAATTGGAGGCAGCCATTCTCAGTAGCCCTCGCCTGTTTTGGTCTCGCACCCTTATTGAAGAGGAAAAGATTCTGGAGCAGTTAGACTTTATCCGCCTGAACCTGCCGACAGCCCTGGAGGAAGCGGAGGAACTGCTGCGCCAGCGGGATCGGATCTTGGCAGAGGCCAATCGCTACGCCCAAGAAATTGTGGCCGCGGCCCAACGTAGGGCTGAGCAGCTCCTCAACGAATCGGCGATTCTGCGACAGGCCCAAGCTCAGGCGGAGCAGTTATTGCAACAAGCCTATCAACAGAGTGAGGAGGTGCGGCGACAGACACTGCAGGAATCGGAGCGCCTGCAGCGGGAGGCCCACCGTTACGTGGATCAGGTGTTGCAAGACTTGGAGTTGCGGTTGGTGGAGTCCTTGCGGGTGATCCGCAACGGGCGGCAAAATCTGCAGACCTAACAGAGAAGAGTCAGACTGGGGCTTGAGCGCTGCCTTCAACCTGTGCCAGGAGCATTTTTATCCCGCGTTGTGCAAGTCTTTTGGAGCGGTGGGTTAGGGATCCCCTGAGCAGGCGAGGGACGGCTCCCCTCGCTAGACTTGAGCAGAAGACGTTCCCCAGCGGCCCTTGACATCCTCTCTGCCCATCATCCTTGGCGTATCAGGCGCTTCAGGGATGCTCTATGCTGTGCGCGCTCTGCATGTTCTGCTCAGCCTGGACTACCGCGTCGAAGTGGTGGCCTCCAAAGCGGCCTATCAGGTGTGGCAGGGAGAACAAGGGGTGCTGCTGCCGACAGACCCCCGCAAGCAGGCCCACTTTTGGCGACAGCAAGCCGAGAGCAGCGGTGGATCCCTAGTTTGTCATCGCTGGCAGGATGTGGGGGCAACCATTGCCAGTGGCTCCTATCGCACGCAGGGGATGTTGGTGATCCCGTGCAGCATGGGTACAGTTGCCAAGTTGGCTGCCGGCTTGAGCTCGGATCTGCTGGAGCGGGCTGCTGATGTGCAGCTCAAGGAGGGACGACGCTTGGTGGTGGTGCCGCGGGAAACCCCCTTTAGCCTGATCCACCTGCGCAACTTGACCACTCTGGCAGAAGCGGGGGCGCGCATTGTTCCGGCCATTCCAGCTTGGTACCACCAGCCGCGTACCATCCTAGATTTGGTGGATTTTGTGGTGGTGAAGGCGTTGGATCAGTTCGGTATTGATGGCGATCTCATTCGCCGCTGGCAGGGGATGCGCCAGCATCAGATCCTCAAGCTGCCCCCTGATCTCTGAGCGGGATCCCTTTTCCCGGCGGCAGGCTGGGATTTGGCTTGGGGGTGTTCCAAGCTGAGGGGGGCCCTGTGCCGATAGCCCTCACTTGTGGCACCTTGCCGGGAATAGCTCAGATCACTTGCTGAGCTAGCCGACTCGGGGATCCCGCTGAAGGGGGGTGGGCAAGTTAGGGCAGGTCTCCAGACTGGCCGCCCATTCCCCGATGAGGGTGTTGACCCAGTGAGGCAGCTCGTCGTGGGCGCAGTGGCCTACTCCCGGCAGCTTCACCAAGGTGAGGGCAGGTTGCCAGCGCTTAAATTGGTCTGCCAAAAAACTGGGCACTGCCGGATCTTCTCGGCCCCAAAGTAGCAAGATAGGCATTTTTAGGGTGGGCAGCAGGCGTTTGGGGCTGTCGAAGCGGCGGCAGAGAATGGCCCTCAGACCGTCCAAAAACACGTGGGCTGCCCCCGGCTCAAAGGCCGGTCTCTGGAAGATCTGCACCAGCTCGTCATCCACCTGCTCATCCCGCTTGTAGACATTCTTGATCCAAGCTCGTAGCACCTCGGTTTGTCGCAGCCAGTTGAAGAGGTGGGGATAAGTGAGGGGGCACCCCAGCAACGACAGAATCCCTTCGCAGAGGGCTCGCACCAGAGCATCCCAGGGAGAGGGCAATTCTTCCGGATGGGGCCCATCGGCGCAGCTAATCAAGCACAGGCCCTTCACCATCTGGGGATAGCGGGCGGCGGCAATGACTCCCACCAAGCCCCCGATGGAATGGCCCACCAGGATGCTGGGCTGCTGAATGTGAGTTTGCCAAAACTCGTGTACCTGCTCCACCCACAGATCAACGCTGTAGGCAATCTCCGGCTTGGCACTCTTGCCAAATCCCAGCAGGTCGAGGGCATAGACGGAGCGCTGGGATCCCAGAGGGAGAATGTTGTGGCGCCAATGACCCACTGACGCTCCAAATCCATGGATTAAAAGGGCCGGAGCTGCCGTCAAGTTGACGACACCGGCAAGGGTTTGGGCGCGACTGGGGGTGTAGGTGAAATGGATGGGCCAGCCCCGCCAATGCCAGGTTTGGGAGTAGCCGTAGCGAGGCAAAGCCGACAAGGGATCCCTGTCGCTACCCGTTGGGGAAGGGGGGGGCGCATCAACAGAGGAGAAACCGGGAGCGCCAACGGAATTGGCGCCGACGGGAGCAGAAGGGGAAGGATGGGAGTCGAGTCCGTGCAAGGGAGAAGTGGGTGATAACAATAGGCTCATCTCCAATTTAGGCTAGACCAATCTTAGTGGTTTCCTCGGCTCATCATTTAATAGGACGTACTTTGCCACCGGTTCTTCTTTAGGACATGCCAGCATGACTGTGCCCCTGACTCCAGACCCAATGAATGAAGCCTTCGGGATAGACCCGATTACCGCTGCCAGCTTTCGCCAGATCGATCAGGAGATCGGCCCCCACCCCTGGCAAGGGATCCCTTATGAGGTGGTGCGCCGTGCCATTCATGCCACTGCCGACTTTGAGCTGCGGGATCGCTTTTTCTTCGGCCCCAACGCCGTTGAACACGCCCTGGCAGCCCTACGGCAAAAGCAGCCTGTCATTGTCGATGTCAGGATGGTGGCAGCTGGGATCCAGTCAGGTCTGAAAGCCCAAGGGATCCCCCTCTACTGTGCTTTGGACTGGGTGGAGGAGCCCCGTTGGCCCGGTCAAACCCGCGCCGCCAATGGGATGGTGAACTTGGCACGCCGCTATCCAGAAGCCCTGTTTGTCGTTGGCAATGCCCCCACCGCGTTGCTGGCTTTGGTGGAGGAGATTCGGGCACAGCGGGTCAAGCCGGCTTTGGTGATCGGAGTGCCGGTGGGATTTGTGGCGGTGGAAGAGGCCAAGCAGGCGTTGGCGCAAACGGATGTTCCCCAGATTCGGGTGGAGGGCCGCAAAGGCGGATCCCCAGTTGCTGCTGCCATTGTCAATGCCCTTCTCTTGGCAGCTCAACGGGATCCCATCCCCAACTGACTAGAATTGAAGGGATATCTTCAGACCTTTCCCATGACCCCAGAACAAGAGGAGTGGCTGATTCGCAACCTTCAGCAACAACAAGAACAAATCCAAGAAATGCGGGCCGAGCAGCAGCGGTCGGCTGAGCGCTTTGAGGCTCAGATGGTTGAGATGCGGCAGGGCT
>NZ_JANSIK010000116.1:0-21043 GCF_047462035.1 Synechococcus sp. R5-15
GGTGGGGCATCCCGTTCTTTTCGCGTCAGCGGGACGTAGTCCTCAAGCGCAGGAAACGTCCTTTTCGCGCTAGCGGCGCGGAGCGCTAACCGGAGTCACTGTTCGCGTCAGCGGGACGGAGTCCTTGAAGCCTGCACTCTCTCGCTTTGGCGGCGCGGAGCGCTTTGCGTCAGCATGAGTGTGGGAGTATGTCACGTACCTTTAAGGCTGAGCGCAGAGGGATCCCATGGCGATCATCGTCCTGAAAGCCTGGTATTTGGATTCGGTGTTGTCTGCTTCTCAAGTCCAACAGAGGGCCCCCGACCTGCGCCTGAGCCGTACCGGCCTCTTGAAAACGGCGATGCGGGCCGACTTTCTCGACGATGTGGAGCAGGTGAAGGCTTCCGTATGGTGGCAGCGCTACCTGGAAGGAGAGCTGGTGGAGTTTTACATCGAAGGCAGCGGCGCCTACAGCATCTCCAACCTCGATTTGATCAGCCGTGAGATCTACTTTAATAAGCGGGCCACCCTGAACATGACCGAGCCGGTCATCTACTTCTGCGGCCAATCGGATTACCCCGACTCCAGCGCCACTCTGCACCGGGCATTGCAAGCCGTGGTAGAGACCCTCAATCGCAACCACGGGCCGGTTGTGCCCCTACAGCTGCAGGGATCCCTTCCCGCTGAGGCTGAGACCCCGCTCATCGATGCGGCCTTGATTCGCAAGCTCAAGCACGCGCTGCTGGTGGTGGCCGATGTAACCCCTGTGCAGGTGAATGGCCGGGGGCGTCCCCTACCCAGCCCTCAGGTCTGTCTGGAGTTGGGCTATGCCCTGCAATCGAAGCGCCCCGAACAATTGCTGCTGGTACAACTCCCCCGCGACGGCATCGAGGGATCCTTTCCCTTTGAGGTAGAGGGCAGCAGTTTTTTGAAAATCGCCGATCCCCAGCATCTGTCCGATCAATTGGGAGCCGAGATCGCCCGGCAGTTGCAGCGCAACCGGGTTATCTCCCTCTAGCCAGCAGCACCTATCCAACCTCCCCTCGCAGCCGTTAGACTCTTGGAGATGGTCACTCCTGGCCATGGGGGATCTGGCTCCCCGAAACCCAAACAGCCTCCATCGTCGCTACCTTTTCTCCCCTTGTGAACCATGACCCTGGCTAACGCAAATCCTTTGGTTTCGCCGGATCGCTCTGCGGCAGGTTGGCAGAGAGGTCTGAACAGCATAATGTTCCTGCTGCTGTTGGGGGTTCCCCTATCTTGGGTGGGGCACTTCCGGGGCTGGGATCCCAACCTGGTCTTCCTCTGTGCGGCTTTGGCGGTGGTGGCCTTGGCAAAGTTTATGGGTCAGGCCACGGAAGAGATTGCAGCCTTGACAGGGCCGACAGTCGGGGGGCTGATCAACGCCACCTTTGGCAATGCGGCGGAGTTAATCATCGGCTTGGTGGCACTGCGGGCGGGGTTGGTGGATGTGGTGAAAGCCTCCATCACCGGCGCGATCATCAGTAACCTGCTCCTGGTGGCCGGCTTGGCCATGTTTTTGGGCGGGATCAAGTTTCGGGAGCAGAGCTTTCGACCCGAGGTGGCCCGCATGAATGCCTCGGTGATGAACCTGGCGGTGGTGGCCTTGATCTTGCCCAGCGTGGTCACCTATGCCGATGCCAACTTGGGGGAGATCTCCATCCAAGAGCTATCCACGGCGGTAGCCCTGGTGCTGATCGGGGTTTACGGTCTCACTTTGCTGTTTTCCCTCAAAACCCACAGTTACCTCTACACCCTTCACGAAGCGGAAGCCGCAGAAGATGAGGCGGCCAGTCGCCTGGCCCCCAATCCGGTTTTGCAGGCGGAAGGATCCATTCCCCAAGTGCTGACGGCTCCGCCCGAGGGAGCCGGTTTGGGGTTTTGGGTGCTGGCCCTCTTGGGGTTGACGGTGTTGGTGGCGCTGGAGTCGGAACTGTTGGTGAGCACTCTAGAGGATACGCTGGAACACTTTCACATGACGCCGCTGTTTATGGGGGTGATTTTGTTGCCGATCATCGGCAACGCGGCAGAGCATGCGACGGCGATCACGGTGGCCATGAAAGACAAGATGGATCTCTCCTTCTCGGTGGCGCTGGGCTCGACGATGCAGATTGCCCTGTTTGTGGCACCCCTGCTGGTGCTGGCCGGGGATGTGCTGCATCAGCCCATGAACTTCAACTTCGGCATGGTAGAGTTGGTGGCCATTGCCGTCTCGGTGCTGCTGATCAATTCCGTCAGCAGCGATGGGCGCTCCAACTGGCTGGAAGGGCTACTGCTCTTGGCCACCTATGCCATCCTCGGGATTGCTTTCTTCTTTCTGGAGTGAGGCGTTAAAGTGTTCTGCACCGCTGACGCAAACGGCTCATGCTGCGAAGCTGCGAATGGTGCCCCGCACCGCTGACGGGAACGGTAGGCAGGCCGAAGCCGAGGAAAACGGGATCCCTGTTGTGGCCTCTCCTTTTCGGTGCATCTTTTGCCCTATCCCCCATAGGCGGGCCCGCATGGGGGCAGGAAGCTGCTGAAAACAACGGCACCGCCCCCAACCTGCCTTTGCTCAACCGTTTGGATGCCCTAGAAGAGCTGCGGCAAGCGCTTAGCCTCCCCACCTCCTCTGTCCAGGCGGAGGCCGTGACGCTGGATGGGCGGCGTTTGTTCGTGGTTACCGCACCGCAGGGGGATCCCGGCAGCCTGCCTCCGGTGTCGCAGCGGGTGCGCTCCATTGAACAAACCCTGCACCAGTTGGCCAGCGCCGGATTCGATCCAGAGGCGCTGCAGGTTGAAGTCACCCTGGACGGCCAGACCAACCAGCCTGTTATCCGGGTGAATGGGCGACATTTGCTAACCATCACCTCCCTCGATGCTCAATTCCAGGGCGCCCAACCCATGGACTGGGCTGAGCAGGTAGCCGGCATTGTTGAGGAAGCGCTGCGCACTTCGCAACGGGAGCGGCAGCCTCAATTTTTGCGCCGCCAAGCGGTGATTGCCCTCGGCATCCTGGCTGTGGTAGGGAGCCTGAGCCAGCTCTGCCAGCGAAAACGGCGACGGCTGCAGCAAAAACGCGATGCCCTGCAGACGGAATACCAGGCCATCCAAGCAGAGATTCAGGAGCGCCTAGCGGGGGAAGAGCAGCCGGGCGTGGATCCCGTCTTGGTCGAACAACAGGCCGGACGCAAACGGCAGGAATCCTATTTAGAGCTGCAAATTCGCCTGCTGCGCCTGGTGCAAATTGGCCTGTGGGTGGGCGGAGTTGGGGTGAGCTTGGGCCTTTTCCCACAAACGCGACCCCTGCAAACGTTTTTCCTGGTTTCGCTGCGCGGCCCTCTGTTGCGGTTGACAGGGGTGGGCCTGGCCACCTATGGCAGTGTTTGGCTGAGTGGACTGGTACTGGATAACCTCTTTGCTGCCCTGCGCCAAGAGCAAAATGCCCCCACCTATCGCCTCAGCAAACGCCTCAGCACCTTTGCCAGCGTCTCTAAAGGAGTTGCAGCCACTACCTTGGTCTTGCTCGGATCCCTGGCTGGCCTGGCCTCGGTGGGGGTCAATATTGGCCCCTTAGTGGCCAGCCTAGGCTTTATTGGGCTGGGGATTTCCCTGGCTGCTCAGGATCTGATTAAGGACGTGATCAATGGGCTGTTGATTTTGATCGAAGATCAATTTGCCGAAGGGGATGTGATCGTGGTGGACGGGCGGGGCGGCCTTGTGGAACACATGGATCTGCGGCTAACCCAGTTGCGCAACACCGAAGGCAGCTTGATCTCTATCCCCAACAGTGCCATCCGGGTGGTGGAGAACCTCTCCAACGGCTGGTCACGGGTGGATCTGGGGATTGTGATCGCCTATGAAAACGATCTGGAACAGGCAATACGCATCACCGAGCAGGTGGCTCTGCAGATGTACCGGGAGCCAGCTTGGCGGGAAAAAATCCTCGAGCCCCCCGAAATGCACGGTGTCGATGATCTGGGGGAGCGGGGGATCACGCTGCGCATTTGGATCAAGGTGCAGCCTCTGCAGCAGTGGAGGGTGGCGCGGGAATACCGCCGTCGCCTCAAGCACGCCTTCGATCAAGCAGGGATCCAGATTCCTTTCCCACAGCAGACCCTCTGGTTCCACAGCCCCTTGGAGATGCGCATCCAGGGTCTCAGCCCAGAGGAGACCCACCGCCTGCTGCACCTGATGGAATCGCGGCTCGAGGCTCGCCTGCGGGAAAGGGATCCCGTTGCAAACGACTTGACAAATTGACAAAATAGGCGGCTGCCGAAAGCTTCTACCCTTAGCCGCTCAGCCGGCTAGCAGTTTCAACAGGGCGGTCGCGCCAGCAGGCCGCAAGTCTAGTGACTACTCATCGCCGATGATTTCCGGCTCAGTCAGCTCATCCGACATTTCGATGACAGCGCGGCGGATTGGCTTCATCCAGCCATCTTCTATATCATCCGGATCCTCGTAGCGGCGGCGCTTGGCGCGGTTGGCCACCTGTACCGTGATGCGATAGCGATTTTTGGAAGCGTTGATCAGAGCCTCTACCCGACGCATCAGCTCGTCATTGTCAATAGCCAGTTGATTCTTGCGGGAAGCCATAATCGCAGTCTTAAATCTTGATATCTTGTTGCCACCAGGATCCCAACGAGACTCCGTCCCGCTAACCCGAAAGGACTCCGTCCCGGTACCGCGATCCTAGCAGAGAACCTTCCAGTTCTTGCATTCCTGTAGCGTTGCATGGCAATAGGGTGGGACTTTTGCCAAGAACTCATTTGTCAAGATTTGTCAAGAACTCATTTGTAGAGCAGCTTGCTCTGCTCTTGTACAACTCACAGGGGCTGCTAATCCAGCAAAAACTGTACCCACTTCGGCGGGGGTGGCAGCGGGCAACGAAAGTGCTCCATCACCAGGGCGGCCACCAAATGCACCGTGAATACGTAGATGAGGGAATTGAAGGCAATAAATCCCACCACCACCACCTGAACCATCCAGGGTTCTGCCACCCAGTAGACGCCCCATCGGCTGAGGGACACATCCAGGAGCCAGTTGGTTAGGCCGGTAAGTTGAATGGTTACGTAGATCCAGAGGTTTTCCCCCACCAGTAGGGAGGAAAGCACCAACTGAAAGATCAAGCCCAGGGCGCTGAGCACAGCCCCGCTCACCACCGAGACGTACCAGGAAAGACGCTGCTGCCACAGGCGGGCACACCAATAGCCCAGCAGACCATAGGGAATGACATAGAGAATGCTGCGCGTGGGCCCTATCAGCACCGTCAGCAACAGGCCGGAGACCACCAGGGCCATTGCCCCTGTGCGGGGATCCCAGCGCATCACCGCCAGCGCCACCGGAATGGGGAAAAACAGACGTATAAAGGGGGCCAGCGGCGTGTAGCTCAGGATCCAGATCAAGGCCGCGGTACTGGCCAAAAAAGCCGTTTCCACCACCCTCAAAGCCGGAGAACGGGGAGGTGGGGGGGGTAAGGGAGGAAAGTCATCCTGCACAGAAGGCTGAGGCGGCGGGGGCACATCCAGAAAAGCACAACTTTTCCCAGCTTAGCTTGTCGGGGTGTGGGGGTAGCTAAGCCCCGCACTGTACTCGTAGAGTCAGTGTCGGGATACAGATACCCCCACATGGTGTATGATGGGAGTACTTGCACAAAACGGCTTTTGCCGGAATCTGGTGCAACTAGGCGGTAGGGCATTCCGTGTCTGCTCGTGGAGGGTTCTTGCGTAGGCTCCCCGATGAAGCGAGAAGCCCACGCTGTACCCGTAGGGTCAGCGATGGGAGTATGTCACGCCACCGGTTGCCGGGTTGGGCGAATTGTTGCCCAGAGGTGTGGATCTGGACTGCAAATCGGCTACAGGATAGGCCCTGTTGTCGATTGGGGCTGCCTCAGCGGATCCCTTTTGGATTTCAGGACATTCGGCAACATTTCCCAAGGCCAACCGTGAACCGACCCCCATCGGCCAGTCTCTCCTGACCCTACCCATCAACTTGTCTTGAAACGACTAGGGCGTTCTGATAAAGTTGAGGCGGGATTTGCCCTGAGAGAGCGGGATCCCTTCTGGACAAGTCTAGGGTCAATGCTATGGCAGTGCGGGTGGGCATCAACGGTTTTGGCCGCATCGGACGGCTGGTGTTGCGGGCTGCTTGGGGCTGGGAAGAGCTGGAATTCGCCCACATCAACGAGATCAAAGGGGGAGCTGCGACGGCGGCCCACCTGTTGAAGTTTGACTCGGTGCAGGGCCGCTGGACTATCGATATCGAGGGATCCGATAACCGGCTGCGCATCCAAGAGAAAACCCTCACCTTCAGCGAACACAAATCCCCCGGTGAAGTGCCCTGGGCAGAGTTGGGGATCGAGCTGGTGTTGGAATGCTCGGGCAAGTTTGTCAAGGCAGCAGAGCTGGATCCCTATTTTAAGGCGGGGGTGCGCAAGGTGATTGTGGCTGCTCCCGTCCAAGACAAGACAGCCCTCAACATCGTCATGGGTGTCAACGATCACCTGTACGACCCGGCCCGGCACCATTTGCTCACGGCGGCTTCCTGCACCACCAACTGCCTGGCTCCTTTGGTGAAGGTCATCCACGAGGGAATCGGCATTGTTCACGGGGTGATCACCACCATCCATGACGTCACCAATACCCAAACCATGGTGGATGCCCCCCACAAAGACCTGCGGCGGGCCCGCTCCGCTCTGCTGTCTTTGGTGCCCACCACCACCGGCTCGGCCACGGCCATTGGGCTGATTTACCCCGAACTCAACGGCAAGTTGAACGGCATTGCCGTGCGCGTGCCCCTCTTGAATGCTTCCCTAACCGATGCCGTGTTCGAAGTCAGGCGGCCCACCACCGTGGAAGAAGTCAATCACCTCTTAAAAACTGCAGCCGAGGGCGAACTCAAGGGGATCCTCGGCTACGAGGAGCTGCCCCTGGTCTCGGTGGATTTCAAAGGGGATCCCCGCTCCAGCATTGTGGATGCGCCCTCGACGATGGTGGTGGATGGCGCCCAGGTGAAGATCCTGGCCTGGTACGACAACGAATGGGGCTACGCCAACCGCATGGCGGAACTGGCCCGCAAAGTGGCCCGCAGTCTATAGAAACATCTCCCTTGGAGACCTGCCCATGACTTCTGTTTCGACGGCTCAAGCCTCTGCGGTTCGCAACTACGCCCTGGTTACAGCGGCCTATTGGGGGTTCACCATCACCGATGGCGCCATCCGCATGTTGGTGCTGCTGCACTTCCACAAGTTGGGCTTTACCCCGATCCAAATTGCCATGCTGTTTCTCTTCTACGAGATCTTCGGGGTTATTACCAACTTCCTGGGCGGGTGGATTGGATCCCTGTTTGGCCTGCGGCTGACCCTGTATGGGGGCATTGCCATCCAGATCTTCGGTTTGGTGATGCTGGGCGTGTTGAACATGCAGTGGCCGGTCTGGGGTCAGGTGGCCTACGTGATGACCGCCCAAGCTCTGGCCGGGATTGCCAAAGATCTCACCAAGATGAGCTCCAAAAGCGCCATCCGCCTGGTGGTGCCCAAAGAAGCGGAATCCCGCCTGTTTCGTTGGGTGGCTATGCTCACCGGATCCAAAAACGCCCTCAAGGGGGTGGGGTTCTTTGTGGGAGCCGCTCTGCTGCAGATCTTTACCGAAATCTACGGCGATCCCCTAGGCTTCCGCATGGCCAACTTTGTCCAGGCGGGGGCGCTGGCTCTGATCTTCTGTTCGGGGGCCCTGCTGCCGGCAGACATGGGCAAAATCAAGGCCAAGATCCCCTTCAAGCGGCTGTTTTCCAAGAGCAGAGAGATCAACATCCTCTCGGCGGCCCGCTTTTTCCTGTTTGGATCGCGGGATGTGTGGTTTGTGGTGGCCCTGCCGGTGTTTCTCTACGACGAGCTGGGCTGGACTTTTATGCAGGTGGGCAGTTACATGGCCATCTGGGTGATTGGCTATGGGTTCATTCAGTTTGTAGCGCCGCAACTGCTGGGTGGGGGTCGCCCTGGCCGTGCTCCCAAGGCCCGCACCATCCAGATTTGGACCTTCGTGCTGACGGCGGTGCCGGCGATCATTGCCACAGCCTTCATGGCCGGGCTGGCACCGGAGCTGGTGATCACCGGCGGCTTGATCCTGTTCGGGATCGTCTTTGCCTTCAATTCGGCAGTGCATTCCTACCTGGTGCTGGCCTACACGGAAGACGACGACGTAGCCCTCAATGTGGGCTTTTATTACATGGCTAATTCCGGCGGGCGGCTGTTGGGGACGGTAACTTCTGGGATCCTCTTCCAGTTCTACGGATTGGAGGGCTGTCTTTGGTTTTCCACCCTCTTGATCTTGGCGGCGGGGCTGTTCTCGTTGAAATTGCCGGATCCGAGCAAAACCCCGGTGGAGTGGGTGGTTAAGCCAGGGGATTGAGGATGGAGGGCTACCAGCCGAGATGATGCAGTCCGCTCAACCCAATCCACACATGGATGGGCAGGGAAAGAAGTCTGCGCTGCCGATGCAACTCAGCCCAAACAAGAGGCCCAACGATGAGATAGTAAAGGAGCAAGCAGCTTTTCCGGCAGACTATGAGCCTGCGCATCGTTCCCACGACGCCCTTTCCCGGCCAAAGACCCGGCACTTCTGGCCTGCGCAAGCCGGTGTCCGTGTTTCAGCAGCCCCACTACCTGGAAAACTTCGTCCAATCCATTTTTGATGTCCTAGAGGGATCCGCCGGCCAAACCCTGGTGGTGGGGGGAGATGGCCGCTACTACAACCGCGAGGCCATTCAGATCCTGCTCAAGATGGCGGCGGCCAACGGCATCGGGCGAGTCCTAGTGGGCCAAGGAGGGATCCTCTCCACGCCGGCGGTTTCCTGTCTCATCCGCAAGTACGGCGCCTACGGGGGGATCATCTTCTCTGCCAGCCACAACCCCGGCGGCCCCCAGGGGGATTTTGGCATTAAGTACAACATCGGCAACGGTGGCCCTGCCCCGGAGAAGGTGACCGAGGCCATTTACGCCCGCACCCAGCAGATCCGGGAGTACCGCATCCTGGAAGCTCCCGATGTCGATCTGGATCGCTTGGGCGAGCAACGGCTGGGGTCCCTCACGGTGTCCGTCATCGACCCGGTGGCCGATTACTTGAGCCTGATGCAGCGTCTGTTCGATTTCGAGGCCATCCGCGACTACCTGGCTTCCGGGATCCGCATTGCCTTCGACGCCATGCACGCCGTCACCGGCCCCTATGCCCACGCCATTTTGCAGGGATCCCTGGGAGCACCAGAGGGCAGTGTGCTCAACGGGCAGCCCCTGCCGGATTTTGGCGGCGGACACCCGGATCCCAACCTGGTGCATGCCCGCTCGTTGGTGGAACTGTTGTTTCGGGAAGATGGGCCGGACTTTGGTGCCGCTTCCGATGGGGATGGGGATCGCAACCTGATCCTGGGCCGTCAATTTTACGTGACCCCCAGCGACAGCTTGGCAGTCTTGGCTGCCAATGCCCACCGGGTACCCGGCTACCGAGAAGGGCTGGCGGGAATTGCCCGCTCCATGCCCACCAGCCAGGCAGCGGATCGGGTGGCGGCCAAGCTGGGGATACCTTGCTACGAAACGCCTACCGGCTGGAAATTCTTCGGCAACCTGCTGGATGCGGGCAAAGTTACCCTCTGCGGGGAAGAGAGCTTCGGTACCGGATCCCACCACATCCGGGAAAAAGACGGGCTCTGGGCCGTCCTGTTTTGGCTGAACATTTTGGCCGTTCGACGGCAGCCGGTGCGGCAGATCGTGGAAGAGCACTGGCGCACCTATGGGCGCAACGTCTACTCCCGTCACGACTACGAGGGACTGCCGGTGGAGGTGGCCGAGGCGCTGATGGAAGACTTGCGACGCTCCCTGCCCGGGTGGGTGGGCCAGCGCCTGGGATCCCAGCTGGTGGCCTACGCTGACGACTTCAGCTACACCGATCCCGTGGACGGCAGCACCACCAGCCACCAAGGGATCCGCATTGGCTTTGAGGATGGATCCCGCATCATCTACCGGCTCTCGGGAACCGGCACCCACGGAGCCACCCTGCGGGTGTACCTGGAGCGATTGGAGCCGGATCCCGCCCGGCATGGCCTGGATCCCCAAGTGGCCTTGGCCGAACAGATTCAACTGGCCGATCACCTTGCCCAGATTCGCGCCCGCACCGGTCGGCAGCAGCCAGACGTCATCACCTAGCCCGTCGCAACAGTGGACAGGGAGCCTTCCCAGGGAAGCGGGGATCAGGGCCTGAGGCCATCCAAGCCGGTCGCTTCGGCGTCGCGGAGCAGAAAGGTGCCGATAGGGGAGGTGATGGGAGAGGTCAGTTGAAAATCTCCCCGCTCTTGGGTGAGGCCCACCGGGCGACTGGGGAAAGCCACCAGGATCCCTTCCAAGCGCAGTGACTCTGCCACCGGATCGTAGGCAAAGCGCAGCTCAAAATCCCGCAGGTCACGGCGGACTTCCACCCGGCGGATCCCTTCTTCCGTCAGGCCCAAGCGCAGCCGCCAGTGATTTTGCCATCGCGTGCCGAGGGTGGCATCCAGCTCCAGACCATAGGTAGAGATCTGGCCCAACCGGGGATCGTAAACCGCCTGCAGCGCATAGCTGATCCCCGGCTCATACACATCCAGGCCAGAGCGTTGATCCCGGTTAAATGTGGTGCTGCTGCGTCCCCGATACTCCAGACGAACGGGTTGGAGCTGTCCCTGGTTCAGGTCGTAGGCCGTCTGCAACTGAATGTTGAACAGATCAGGGGCGGTGCTCCAGGTGAAGTTGGCGTTGAGGGTATCCCACTTCTGGGTGATGAAGTCGTAGCCAAGGCTGGTGTCCAGGCGCACCAGGTTTTTCACCTCTGCCTGCAGCTCCTGCAAGTTGCGGGAGGCAATCGCTGCCAAATCCTCCGGGGTATCGTCGGGGAAGGTCAGGGCTATCGGCAGCTCGCCGGGCAGGTCATCTTCAAAGGCAATGTAGCCTGGGGGGACATTGGGCAGAAGATCGCGGGGCGTAAAGAAGCTGATGTTGGCATTGATGCGATCCACATCTTTAGGGCTGGTGGAGAGGGTTTGGAAGGGCACAGAATTGTTGCCGTAGAAGGTGCGGCTGTAGCGCAGGTCGATGGTATTCCAGTCGGCAGGTCTGAGACTGAGGCGAGGGTTGAGGCTGACGGTAGACTCCTGGTCAGGAGTGGAGTAGAGGACTTGGGTGTAATCGATAGAACCCGGCATGAAGGTGATCCAGGGAGCCGGTTGAATATCGTTGAACTGAAAACTGGAGCGCAGCTCGTAGCGATTGAAAAAGTGGAGACCTGCCCCCACCTCCTGATCCGGCTGTTGCTCTTGAGTTAGGGTGAGGGCGCTGCTGAGAGCAATATCGGGCGTGATGCGAATGAGGTCGGGGTTAAAGGCCAGCTCGAAGTTGCGACGCGGCTCGTTGTCGCCATTGGAACTGCTGTAGGCACGGTAGGCCAGGCGATAGGTACCTCCCCAACCGGGTGGGGTCAGTTGAGTGCCCAGCGTCAACCGCGCATCGGCAAAGTCGGGGCCATCTTTGACGCTCACCCGCTGGTTGTAGTCCAAGCGCAGATCCGATTGCAGCCAATGCACGCCCCCGTAGCGCTGAGTGTGGCTGAGGGTGAGGGGGAAGCTGTAGATGCCCCGCTCCTGGGATCCGGTGCGGCTGATGTTGAGGGTGGTGGTGGAGAGATCCCCCTGAAAGGTGGCGTTGAGGCGGAGATCGGCGTTGTCGTTGCGTCCGCCGGCAGGACGGTAGGTGTTGTCCAGGTTGAGGTTGAGCTGTCCCCGCAGTTGGCCTTCCTGCCCAAAGAGGTTGGCAGCGTAGAAGTCGAAGTTGTGGTCGATGCGGAAACGGCTGGAGAAGCGCTGTTGGTCAGCTTCGGTCACCAAGTAAAACTGGGCTCGCCCGTAGTTGACGCTGTCCGGGATGGGCAGGATGTAGTCATGCAAGAAACCAATGCCCACCCCTTTTTTCTGGATGGCATCCAGCCGCAGGCCGCCGAAGTTGTATTCGTCGAAGCGGTAGGCCCAACTGGATTTGACAAACACCCCCTCTGTCTCGCTGCGCCCCGGCAGCACCCATTGGTGATCTCGCAGGCTGTAGATGAACAGGGGGAAATAGGCGATCTGAAGGCCCGCCCGCAGATCCCCTGCTTCTGTCAGCTCGCCGCCGGCAAACACGCGGGCGTCGTAGACGATCACCCGGTCATCGGGAAACACCTCCACCCGATCCCCTTGCACGTAGTGGGTGATGGGCGGCTCTGGCGAGGTGGTGACGGTGGCTTTCTCGAAAAAGATCTGATCCCCCAAAATGGCGGTGGTCTCTTGGCTGCGCACAAAAACCTTGGTGCCCGGCTCCTCCCCCGGCAGAATGACCAGCGAGCTCTCAAATTGGGCGGTGCGACCGGGGATATCCAGATCCAAATTTCGCCCTTCGATTTGCCGGATCCCGCGCCCTTGGGGGCCAGGGGGCTGCTCCATGCGAAAAGGGCCCTCGCTGCGCAGGCGTCGCTCCCGCCGATAAAACAGCAGCCGGTCGCCGGTGATGCGGGTGCCGTCGGCCAGTTGGATCAAGGCGTTCCCCTCGGCAATGCCCAGGTCTTGTTCGGCGATGTAGCTGAGCACATCCCCACTCACGTTGATTTGATCCGGGTCAAGGGGAATTTGCCGCTGCGCGGTGGCCGAGAGCTGCTGGCGGATTTGGGATCCCTGGCTAACGTTCCCTGTCGCCGAGACGGCATCTGCCCCGGTGCCCAGATCCCGCAAAAGGGGGAACTGCTCCAGCAGTTGAGGAGCCAGGGGTGAGCCAGCGGTGGGGATAAAGGCTTCCGTTCCCCTTGGAGGGGATCCCGTCAGCCCCGACCCAGGGGTGGCCTCTGCCAACAGGACACCGCCCAAATCCAAGCTCCCACCGGCTTGGGAGATCAGGGGAGGAATGGTCTTGGGGGAAGCTGGGATCCGATTTAACCTTGCCTCTGAACCGGCTCCACCTTGCAGTTGGGCCGTAGCCCGGTTTTCGCCATTGGATTCCGATCGCGTCAGCGGGACGGAGTCCTTGGTGGGGCGCAGCCAGGGTTGCTCTTCCACCTGCAGGGCTTCAGCCTGAGAAGTCATGGGCTGGGAAAGCCGAAGGGAGTTCAGGCTGGGAACTGCCGCGGTGGGCGTCGCCGGTGAAGGGGGTTGGGGAGAAGGTGTTGCCTGGGCCTGCTGCGCCTGTCGCCGAGCATGGGCTGCTGCCCCTTCGGCCAACAGCCGTTGTAGCCGCTGTCGGTTCAGTTCTTCTGGCGTGAGGGGCTTTTCAGGAGAGTTGGCAAGGGGAGGGGATCCAAAGTCTGAAACCGGGGCCGTAGGGGGTGGGGTTGCCGCAGTCAAGGCTGTAGCAGGCAGAGAAGATTGCGCCTCGGCCAAGGTGATGGGCTCCTCATCGGCGGCAGCCATCGGTTCTGGGCTGGAAGCCCGGCGGGCCAGTTGCAGGCGCTGAGCAAGTGTTTGCGCTGACCGAAAGCGCTGGTAGCCCTCCAGAGAGAACTCCGTCCCGCCGACGCCAACAGTGGGCAGGGGGTCCAACTGGGCGAAGACGGCCTCCCCCGTCCCCAACCACAGGGAGCCGCCCCAGCAAAGAGCCAACCACTTTGCCCAAGGGCTGAAGTCAGGGGGGAAGTTGCAGGATTTCACCGTAAAAACCGCCACAGTAAAGAGAAGCCCACCCCACCGAAAATCATATTCGGCAACCAGGCAGCCAGCCAGGGATCGATATGCTCCACTCGACCCATCGCTCGTCCCAGGCTCATCAGTACATAGTAAATAAACACCAGAACAATCGCTAGCGCCACGCCGCCGTAGCGCCCCGTTTGCCGCACCGTTTGCAGGCCCAAGGGGGCAGCCACCAAGATGGCGAAAAAGCTGGCCAAAGGAATGGCGAACTTGAGGTGGTATTCCGTCAGGCAGCGGGCCACATCGGCAGAAGGGCGTTGCTCCGCTCGATATCGCTGGCACTGCTCCCACAGCTCCCCCGCCCGTTGCTCTTGGGGCACTTTTTCCGCGTACACCAGGCCCACCAGTTTGTTGACGATGTTGAGCTGCATTTCTTCCACCTGGCCTTCATAGTAGGTGCGCCCCTGCTCGTCATAACGGCGGATCACCACATCTCGCAGTTGCCACGATTGGCCCACCTGCTGCGCGGTTTGAGCGGAGATCACCTGCGGATAGCGCAGGTGGCCGGTCTCAGCTTTGCGATCCAGGATCAACAAATCCTGCATCAAGCCGGTCTTCGGGTCAATCGATCCGACATGAAACCAGAGATCATCATCCACCCGCACGATCTCTTCTGGATTAAACAAAAGAGCATCTTGAGCCAAGATGAGGTTCTTGTTCAGGATTTTCACCTTTTGGTTGGTTTCCGGCACAATCACTTCATTGGTCAACAGTGCCAAGCCGCTGATCAGCAGGCCAATACAGAGCACGGGGATAAACACTTTGCGATAGGGGATCCCAGCAGCACGCAGGGCGGTGATCTCGCTGTCGGCTCCCATTTTGCCCAGGGTGAGCAAGGTGGCAAAGAGGCCGGCAATGGGAAAGGTGACCACCAAAATGGCGGGCAAATTGAGGAGGAGAATGTGCAAAATGGTCAGGGGAGGGGCGCCCTTTTTCACCAGCAGATCGGTGTAGATAAACAGCTGGTTGCCCAGCATCATCACCGTGCCCCCGGCCACCCCCAGAAAGAAGGGGCGGATCATCTCTTTGAAGAGATAAAACTCCAAAAAGGCAGCTCCCAATCTCAGGGATCCCCAAAAGCTGCCCGCTTGAGCAGGGGTTCTGCGCAGTTTGCCCTCGGCGAGTGGAGCCGTCATGACATCACCTCGGATCACAACCTCAGCCAAACCTGGACGATCAAAAACCACAGATGGCTCCCCGAGGGGGGATCCCATCAGAGGGCGTCGGTGATGCGAAACTGAAACATGCCCTGCTGTTGCCCGTCCCCTTCGACGGTGTATTCATCTTGTTTTATGTTCAGGGTAACCAGCTTGCCACTGAGGCGATTGGCGCCCCGGCACATCTGATCCAGCGCGTTGCGGCCCGGCAGAGCTTGGGTGCTCTCCCCGGGAAGGCGGCCGACCTCTCCCCGATCGCAGAGCACCACAGGAGCCTGTTCGGCGCTGATTTTGAAAATTTGTTCTCGGTCAAAGTAATCGGCGCGATCCCCTTCGATGGCGCGGTTGGCCTGCACAATAACCACATTGCCAAAGAAGCGGGCATCGCCGCTGGCTTGGTCGATCTCCACCCGGTCGGCGTAGATCACCGTCGGCTGATCCACATCGGCCTGGGTCTCCGGGTTTTGTAGCCGCCGCGCCAGCCACTCCCCCTCGATCTGCTCGATCACCACCTCTCCCCGCAGCTCCACTTTCTCAGGGGTGATGGTGGCCTGGTTGGCCTTGGCCCTACGTCCCCGCTGGATAAACTCGACGGCATCGCTAAACTCGGAAGTGCCGGTGCGGGAGTTGTAAACCAGGCGGGCAGCCCGCACCTCGGTTTCGGCTTGGCGCAGCTCCTCTGTCAGGGATCCCTCGCTGGGCGCCGGAGTGGAGGTAGCCATCTGCCGGTAGAGGACGTTGTCTTCAAAGAGGAAGATCTTGTCGCGGTGGTTGCCCTCCAGGCGGGCGGAGGTGAGCACCCGTCCGGGTTCTTCCAGGGTAACTCCTCCCGTCAACAGACTTTGGGATTCGCGGCGGCGGTAGGTGCCCTGGGCCGCCTGGATGATGGTTTCCCCCTGGCGGATCTCCAGGTTGCCTTCCCCTTGGGCAATTTGTGTGTTGCGGTCGTACGTGAGGCGGTCGGCAATGATGGTGACTTCTTGATCCTGTTGGTCTGGGGTCGCCTCCGGGCCGGGAGAGGCCTGGGCCAAGCGCAGATCGGCCAATAAGGGATCCCGGCTGCTGTCGCCGGCCACCTCTTGCAACACCACACCGCCGGAGAGAATGCTTTGGGCCTGCTGGCGCAGGTAGGTGCCTTGGGGAGCGCGAATCTCGATGCCGCGTTCGCGAATGCGCAGGTTCCCTTTCCCCTCGGCCACCTGGTTGGTGCGGTCGTAGGTGATCTGGTCGGCGGTGATGGTGGTGGAGGTGGGTGCCGAGCCGTTTGGGGGCAACACTATCAGCTTGCCCTGCTCGGCCCTGAGAAGGGCAAATTGAAAGTTAAACGAGCCAGAGCGGCCCTGCAACACCATTTCCCGGCCTTTGAGGGTGAACTCCGCGGGCACCTCGATGCGTTCTTCGGGGGTGACTCTCAGGGCGCTGGTCAAGAGCAGGCTGCCGTCGCCGCTCCTCACCTCCACCTCCTCATCCAAATACAGCTCGTCGGCGGTGGCATTGTAGCGGGCTCGCTTGGCCCGCCAAGTCATCTGCTCGCTGCTATCAAAAAAGGGATCCGGCACCCCTTCCTGTCGGTCGGCGCTTTCTCCGTAGAAGTAGCCGTGCGCCCCCTGCTCAAATACCTGTTGCCCGGCTGCCAGATCCACCTGCTCGGCGATCAGTCGCCACCGCTGATGGCCTCCCCGACGACCCAAGATATCTACCCTGCGGCTGACCGAGAGGGGCTGGTCGGGGGGAGGAGACTCCACCTTCACTTCTTCGATGTCGATCGACAAGGCCCAGCCCACCAAAGCAGCCAAGATGCTGCTCCCCAACAGCGCCACTCCCAGGTTGGAATTGAAGAATCGCCCCATCCTATTCTTGCTGCCGCCTCACCTCGACCCGAACCGATGACTCACCTCAGAGGCCATGCTCTGACCTAGCGCACTAGGCTGTAGCTTATCTCATTTTGCCGGCTGCACCGGAGGGATCCCGCGCACACCTAGCCTTAAGCCGACTTTTCAGCCTTTAGCCATAGCGGCTGAGGATGAACCCTAGCCCCAGAAACAGCCCCAGCCAAAAATGGAGACTGACGGCGATGAACTTGGAGTGGCTAATCCGCTGCGGCTGATCGTGATAGGTACCCAGCAGGCGGGAAAGCCGCACTGCAAACGGGATCCCCGCCAAACTCAGCAGTGTCCAAGCCGGAAAGATCCCCAGCCCCACAAACAGCAGCATCAAGGCAAAAAGGCTGCTGCAGAGCCAGGGGATGAGGCGGGCCGAGCGCAAGGTTCCCAGGCGGGCCACCGGCGAGCGCTTGCCACAGGCTAAGTCATCCTGCACTTGATGGAAATGGGAACAAAACAAAATCAAGCTGGTCGCCATTCCCACCACCAGTGAGGCCGCTAACCCCGGCAGCGACCAAGTCTGGCTTTGGCTGTAGTGGGCGGCCAAAACCGCCAGCGGCCCAAAGCTGAAAAAGCAGAGGATCTCCCCCAGGCCCTGGTAGCCCAGGCGCAGGGGCGGCCCTTGGTAGGCATAGCCCAGCCCGCAGGCCAGCAGCACCAACAGCAGCACCGTGGGATCCGATTGCCGCCAGCTCAGCCACAGGATCCCCAGCAGACCCAGGGCCAAAAAGGCATTCCCCACCCAAAACACCTGCCCCGGCTTGCCCGTCAGGTTGACCAGCGAGTGGAGTTTGTTTTTGTCCACCCCTGTCTGGGCATCGAACACGTCGTTGCTGAGGTTGACCCAGGCCAAGATGCAGATGGCAGCTCCCCAAAACACCCCCAAAACCCCCAAATCCAGCACCCCTGACTGGGCGTAGGCAATGGCGGATCCCACCCAGATGGGCATGATCGCCACACTGTACATGGGGGGCTTGAGGGCAGCCATCCACAATTGCCGGCGGGAGGGGTCACTCCATGCGACCTCTGCTGGTGGCTGCACTTGGCCGACATCTGGATTCATGGGAGTTCTCCTTGGGAAGCAAGCCTGCTCTGGGGCCTGTCTCTGGATCTGTCTACAACCATCTGCTCTGTAGGGTAGAGCGCCTGAGAAAGCATCCCCCAGGATGCTAAGAAACTTTGCAGTCCGTGAAGAAGCTCCTCAGATCTGGCCCCCAGAAGCTCAGGCTGCCGGCCCTTCTCCTAATCTCTTATCCTAAAGTCATCTTCTGCCGGTCTCCATCGACGGGTGTCCTGTTTTCGGCCAAGGTGGGATCGTCTTCTTTTTCTTGCGCATGACCTCTTCTCTTTCCCCTTGGAATGCCCACGGTACGCTTGAGTGCCTGGAGTGGCCGAGAGCATGGCCGCCGACTCGCACTTCTACCTGGACGGACGAGGCGAGGGATCGGCGCCACTGGGATCCCTTCCTAACCGCCTGCCAACAGATGGCGCGGGCGCGGGGCGTGCCCCAAATCCTCAGCTTGTCGCAGCCCATCCCAGAGCTGGATCCGCTGGCGGTGCTGGCCCAGAGGCTGGGTTCGCTCCCCACAAACCGATTCCCGAGCTACTGTTATCTCTCCCACAAGGCCCGCGGGGAAAGGGTGCGGGTGCTGGGGTGGGGATCCCTGCGGCAGGTTGATCTCGCGGGAGAAGGGGGCTTGCGGGCGGCACGGAGCTTTGTAGAAGAGCTGCAGCCCCACGTCCATGCCGCTTGCATTGGCAGAACGGAGCCCTCGGAAGTGGGAAGATTCCCAGACAGCCGGCAGGAACGCCCCCTGTGTTTCTGTCGCCTCAGTTTCAGCCCCAGGAGCAAAGGGGGGGCAGCGCTGGTGCTGCCACGTTGGCAACTGTTGCAGGTGCCAGACTCCTGGAGATCTCTGGCGGTGGCGCGGCTCAATCTGGAAATTGCTCCCGAAAGTGACCTAGCAGCTTTGGCCGGGCAGATCACCGCCTTTTTTGCCCAAATGGAGCGCCTTTCTCGATCCCCCTTGCCCTTGTGGGAATTGCAAGCTCCCGTGCCGGTGGAGGTGGAGGAAGCTGCCCTCTTGGGGCGCATCCAAAAAGCCCTGCAGGTGATTCAGGCGGGATTCTTAGAAAAGGTGGTGCTGGCAGAGGCTGTGGATCTGCACTTGCCTGCCTCGCCATCGATCCCGCCTCTGCTGGCTTATCTGGAAAAGCATCATCCCGATTGCAGCATCTTTGCCTTCGCCGCTCGCGCTACTCGGACGGAGTCCCTGGGGGCAGACAGGCGGGGGAGTTCGCCGGCCAGTCCTCTCCCTCTGACCCAAGAGGGGATCTCTCCCCAGGTTTTCTTGGGGGCCACTCCGGAGCGCCTGCTCTCTGTGTGGCAAGGTCGGGCGCAGATCGATGCCTTAGCCGGCTCCGCCGCCCGCGGCGCCACCCCTGTCCAGGATCGCCAGTTGGCCGAGGAGCTGCTCCGCAGCCCCAAAGACCGCCGCGAACACCAGTGGGTGGTGCGCTCGATCCAGGAGGCTCTGGGTCGGTTGGGGATGGATCCCTGCATTTCCCCGCAACCGCGGCTGCTCCGTCTAGCCAACATCCAGCATCTGCAAACCTTGATCGAGGCGGAGCTCCCCGCCGATGTACATCTGTTCGATCTGCTGGCCCAGCTCCACCCGACGGCAGCGGTGGGAGGGTATCCCCAACAGGCGGCGCTGCAGTGGCTAGAGCGGTTGGAACCCTTTGATCGCTCCAGCTATGCCGCTCCCTTGGGCTGGGTAGACTTACAGGGCAATGGCGAGTTTGTGGTGGGGATCCGCTCCGCCCTAATTCGGGGGAATTGGGCCCGCTTGTATGCCGGTGCCGGGATTGTGGCTGACTCCAACCCAGAGCAAGAGCTGGCCGAGATTCGTCTGAAGTTGCGCTCTCTGGTGCAGGCTCTGGCCTTGCGACCTGCAGCTCCTCCGCTCCCCAGCTTCTGAAGAGAGGGGATCAGGAAGATGTTTCTGCCGCCGCTGCGGGAGGTGGATACGAACCCCTCCACGAACAGCTACAGTGAGAAAGCCGGTCTTTGATTAGCCTCGGTGTCCTCTGCGGCATGGCGACCCTGAATCCCACCCATCCCCCTCGTATAGCCGGATCCCGCGCGCAAGTGGGGCTTTGGCCCGGCCTGATCCAGCACTATCGGGAATGGCTCCCCGTCAGCGCCAGCACACCTGTGGTCACGCTACATGAGGGCAACACGCCTCTGGTGCCTTCCCCGGCTTTGAGCCAACGGCTGGGGCGAGACTGTCAAGTTTACCTGAAGTTGGAGGGCCTCAACCCCACCGGTAGTTTCAAGGATCGGGGTATGACGATGGCCGTGTCCAAGGCCAAAGAGGCAGGGGCAGAGGCGATCATCTGCGCCAGCACCGGCAACACCTCGGCGGCGGCTGCTGCCTTTGCGGCCAAAGGAGGTCTGCGGGCCTATGTGCTGATCCCCGATGGCTACGTGGCCAAAGGCAAACTGGCCCAAACCCTGATGTACGGGGCGGAGATCATCGCCGTTCAAGGCAACTTCGACCAAGCGCTGGCTATGGTGCGGCAGCTGGCGGAAACCTACCCGGTGGCCCTGGTGAACTCGGTCAACCGCTTCCGCTTGGAAGGGCAGAAAACCGCCGCCTTCGAGGTGGTGGATGCTTTGGGGGATGCCCCCGATTGGCTCTGTATTCCGGTGGGCAACGCGGGCAACATCACGGCTTATTGGATGGGGTTTTGCCAGTACCGCCAGCAGGGCAAGGCTACCCGTCGCCCTCGTCTCTACGGCTTCGAGGCTGCCGGTGCTGCCCCCATGGTGTTGAACCGGGTGGTGGAACACCCAGAGACGGTGGCCACGGCCATTCGCATCGGCAATCCTGCCAGTTGGGTGAAGGCCAAGGCGGCAGTGCAGGTGAGCGGCGGCCAGGTGGATAGCGTCACCGACGAGGAGATTCTGGCAGCCTATCGTCTCCTGGCATCCGAAGAAGGGATCTTTTGCGAGCCGGCCAGCGCGGCCTCGGTGGCCGGATTGCTGAAATGGCGAGAGCAGGTGCCTGCTGGAGCACAGGTGGTGTGCGTGCTGACGGGCAATGGCCTTAAGGATCCGGACACGGCCAGCCACCAGGGATCCGCTCCTATCCACACCGGCGTTGTCCCTGAGCTGTCCGCTGTTGCTCGTCTGATGGGTTTCTAGCAGAAACCGCCCGCTGGTTAGGGTCAGCTAGAAATCGCAGGAGCCCCGCACTGTACCCGTAGGGTCAGTGTCGGGAGGAATGCGGAAGT
>NZ_JANSIK010000117.1:0-10106 GCF_047462035.1 Synechococcus sp. R5-15
TCCGTACTGAACATATTATACATTATTTTCAGTATAGTTGAGCTTATTATTGACTAGAGTCATGCTCTCGCTGGCCGAGAAAAAACCCTTGATAGGATGGGGAGTAGAACGTACCCTTGAGCCTTCTCGTCATGATCACCCTGACCGATAGCGCCATCCAAGAGTTGAAGCGCCTGCGCAGCAAGTACGAAAAAGAGGGATCCCAGCCCATCCTGCGTCTGGGGGTCAAGCCGAGCGGCTGCTCTGGCCTCTCTTATGTGATGAACTTCGAGTCTCAGGCCAACCCTGACGATCATACCTTCGACTTTGGGGATATCCAGGTGGCAGTGGACCCCTTGAGCATGACCTTGATCAGCGGCACCACCGTCGACTTTTCCGAGGATCTGCTGGGGGGCGGTTTCCGCTTCAGGAACCCCAATGCAATAGCTAGCTGTGGGTGTGGCACCTCCTTTGCCACTGCTGAGACTGCTGCTGTCGTTGGTCACTAAAGTCTCAATCGCTGCCTCCCACCCGCCTTTGGGCGTCAACGGTTGGAGGGCTCTAGGCTGGGCAGCCAAAGGACAAACCAAGTCCATCCCTTCTGGCTGGTGACCCGGATTTGGCCCTGCAGATACTTCACCCACTGCTTCACCAAGGCCAGTCCAAGGCCGCTGCCCGGTTGCGCCCAGGGATCCTCAGAGGGCACACGGTAAAAGCGTTCGAAAAGGTGGGGCAGGTGTTCAGGCTCGATTTGGGCGGTATTGCCGACTCTTAACTCAACCCCACCGGGAAAGGCTTGCCCCTCTAAGCGGAGGGTTCCGCCCGGCTGGGTGAACTTACAGGCATTTTCCAGCAGTTCCTTCAGGATCAGGGTTAGCCGCTGCGGGTAGCTGTAGAGCACTGCCGGGAATGAGGTCAGCTCTGCCATCTCCAGCTTCAGTTGCCGGGCTTGAGCCCGTTCTCGCACCCCGTCGAGCAGGCTTGTGCAAAAGCTGTGGAGATCGATGGCGGCAGCCGCAGAGCTCAACTCTTTGGCTTCTAGGCTCTGCAGATCCAGCAACTTGTTGATCAGCTCAATTTCAGCCTGACACTCTTCCAAAGCGATGCGGTGGTATTGGCACTGCTTCTCGTTGAGAGGAGTGCGGCCCAACAGTTCCAGGGCCAACTTGATCTTGGTGAGGGGAGTGCGCAGCTCGTGGGAAACGCTGGCCAGAAAGCTATCCTTGAGGCGGTTGAGCTGCTGCAGATCCTGCACCTGGCAGGCCAACTGGGCAGTGCGTTCTTGCACCTTGGCTTCTAGGGCTTGGTTGAGTTCCCGCAGGTGGCGTTGGGCTTGGCTGGCCTGGATCAGGTGGCGGATGCGCCGCTTCAAAACCGACCAGCGAATGGGTTTGGAAATGTAATCGCTGGCCCCGGCAGCAAAGGCTTCATCCACGCAGGACTCATCTTCCAGCGCCGTGACGATGAGAATGGGCAGATCCGAGTTTTGAGCATGGAGGCGGCGACAGCACTCAAACCCATCCACATCCGGCATGACCGCATCCAGCAAGACCATATCCACTGGGTGTTGAGCGGCTAGCTGCAGACAGACTTCGCCGCTGCTGGCTTCCAGGACTTGGTAGCCTTCTCGCTCAAGGGCGTAGCGAACCAAGAGTCGCTGGCTGGGCTCATCGTCCGCGATCAACAACAACGGCTTCTTTTCAGGAGAGGGGGATCCCGCCTGGGCCTCAGGAACCGCCGGCGAGCTGGCCGGAGGGTGGGGATTGGGCCTCAGCATAGGCATCGAGAGGAGAGGGAGAAAAGCTCTGCACTCAGAGACTGAGGATAACTTGCCGATATGCCACCTCCAGCTTCTGCACGGCTTGCTCTATAGTATCCCATTTTACAGAACTGGCTGGCTCGGCATGAACCAGCTTTTCCAACTGCTGACACAGCTCGGCCAGACGTTTGGCGCCCAGGGTGCTGCTGCCGCCTTTGAGGCGGTGGGCCAACCGAGCAATGGCTTGGGGATCCCGCTGCTCTAGGGCCTGCCGCAGGGATCCCAATAGAGCTTCGCTGTCCTGCCGGTAGGTTTGGATCATCTCCTGCCAGGCTTCTGGAGAGCTGAAGACTGCCCGCATCTGGGCGAGGATAACGGGGTCGAGGGGCGGATCCTCTTCTTGGCTGGCCGGGATGGGAAGGGGAAGGGATCCCTGAAGAACCCGGACTAGGGTAGCCGGCTCCAAGGGTTTGGTTAGATAGCCATCTACCCCGGCAGCTTGGGCAGCAGCACGGCCTTCCGAAAACACATTGGCCGTGAGGACAACAATGCGAGGCTGGCGCTCAGGAGGCAGTTCAGCGCGGATGCGACGGGTGGCCGCAAGACCATCCAGCTCCGGCATTTGCATATCCATCAACACCAGATCGTAGGGTCGCAGGCGCAGAGCTTGGACGGCTTCCAGACCGTTGCCGACTATGTCGGGCCGGTAGCCCAATCGCTCCAGCATGAGGCGAATCACCTTCTGGTTAACCGGGTTATCCTCTGCCACCAGGATCTGAAGCGGGTAGCGGCTGGCCAGGGTCGCGTCCCAAATGGAGGGAGGAGCGGCGGGAGAGGAAGATAAGGAGGAAGGAGCTTTTTCTCCCACAAGCCCCAGCAGCAGCTTCCGCAGTTGGGAGGCTTTGACCGGCTTGGCCAAAGTGGGGAGAGGGTCTGCTGTGGAGAGGAAGTTGCGCCCCGTCAGCACTATGGGCAACAGGTGGGGTTGCGCTTTCCGCAGGTCAGCCGCCAGGGTCAAGCCATCCCGGTCTGGCAGGGTGGCATCCAGAAGGGCCAGGTCAAAAGGACGAGTTCTAACTGCAGCCTGGGCTTCTGCCGCCAAGGCACAACAGGTTACCTCCATGCCCCAAGCGCTCAGCAGTCGGGATAGCAACTGCCGTTGACTGGCGTTGTCTTCCACCAGCAAAACCCGCTTGCCGGCCAAGCACGGATCCGGTGCGGCGGTTGGCAACAGCTCCTGGTCTGGCCTCTTTAGGGGGATGCGAAAGCGAAAAGTGGATCCCTGGCCCGGCTGACTTTCCACCCCGATTGCTCCCCCCATGAGCTGGCAGAGACGCTGGCTGATGGCCAAGCCCAGGCCGGTGCCCCCAAACTGGCGGCTGATGGAGCTATCCACCTGGCTGAAGGGCTTGAAGAGGCGATCCAATTTTTCGGGGGGAATGCCAATGCCTGTATCCCGCACCTGAACGTTGACCCATTGCTTTTCAGGATCCCTCTCCCCTGCCTCGACCGTCACCACTACCTCTCCCTGGGGGGTGAACTTGATGGCGTTGCTGAGCAGGTTGGCCAGGATTTGGCGCAGCCGGTTGGGATCCCCTATCAAGGTTGGCGGCAGGTTGGGATCCACCCAGGCCACCAGTTCCAGATCCTTGCTCTGGGCTTGGGCGGCCATCAAATCCAGCAGCTCTTCCACCAACTGCGGCAAGGAAAAGGGTATTTCCTCCAGTTCCAGTTTTTGGGACTCGATCTTGGAGAAATCGAGGATGTCGTTGATTAGGTTCAGCAGCACCTCGCCTCCATAGCGGATGGTCTGTACCCAATCCTGCTGCTGCGGATCCAAGGAGGTGTCCAGGAGTAAACTGGTCATCCCCAAAATGGCGTTGATGGGGGTGCGGATCTCGTGGCTGATGGTGGCCAGGAACTCGCTCTTGGCGCGGCTGGCGGCTTCGGCTGCTTCCTTGGCTGCTTTCATCTGCTCTTCTGCCAGCTTGGCTACGGTGATATCCCGTCCGGCGGCGTAGATCAGGGATCCGGCCAAAGAGGCTCGCCACTCGATGAAGCGATAGCTGCCGTCCTGAGTGCGGTAGCGGTTGACGAAGTGATCCAGCCGTTTCTCTTCGACAAGCTGCTGCATGGCGGCCTGTGTGGCGGGGACATCTTCCGGGTGAACCCACTCCAAAAAGGGTCGGCTCTGCAGCTCCTGCAGAGAATAGCCCAGCGTAGTCTCCCAGGCTCGGTTAAGACGGCGAAAGTACCCTTGGGCATCGGCAATGCAAAGCAAATCCAGAGCCACCGAGAAAAACTGCTCCAGCTCCGCTTCTGCCGACTTGCGGGCAGTGATGTCCACCGCGGTAAACACCCAACACGGGATCCCGCGCAAGACAAGGGGCTGCACAAACACGTCTTCCCAGACAACTCGGCCATCCTGCCGCTGCCATTGCCACTCAAAGCGGGCGGATCCCTGCTGGCGGGCTTGCTCCAAGTAGGACTGCAGCGAGAACTCCCCGCCCCGAAGAGCCTGGCGATAGGGAGACTGCTCGGAAGCGTCGAAGGCCCGCAGCTCCTCCAGGCTGGAGAAGCCATAGGCCGAAATGGCTTGGGAGTTGGCCTCCAGGATCTCGCTCGTCTCTGCATGGCGGATGAGGATGGCCACAGCGGCATTCTCAAACAGAGCCCGGAACTTCTGCTCGCTTTCCTGGACGGCCTGCTGGGATCGCACCCTGTCGGTAACATCGCGGACGATCACCACCACCTCTTGGGGGTTGAGGGGCACAATGCGCACCTCTTCGTGGCGGGTCTCCCCTTCAATCTCGATGCTTTGGTCGTAGCGCTGCCGCGTCTGGGTAGCTATAGCCTGCTGAACAAAGAAAAGCCGCCGCTCGGCCAACTCCGGTGGCAAAAGCTCCTGCAGGGATCGGCCCACGTAGGTGTCGGGTGAGCTATAGGGAACAACCTCGCCCCCCCAGACAAAGCTCAAGCAAATGCCCTGGCTATCCAGGCGGAAGATCAAGTCGGGAATGGCTTCTAGAATGGCTCGCTGCACCTGTTCAGCGGCTTTCAAGGCCAGCTCTGCCTGCTTGGCTTCTGTAATATCCCGCACGATTGCCAGGACTTCCTGGCTGTTGAGAGGGACAATGCGGGCCTCTTCGTAGCGTACCTCCCCTTGAACTTCAATGCTGTACTCGTAGCGCTGTTGGGTTTGGGTGGCCAGGGCTTGCTGAACATAGAAAAGCCGCTGCTCGGCCAGCTCCAGCGGCAGAATTTCCCGGGGGGATCGGCCCAAGTGCTGCTCGGCTGGAGTGTAGAGATGGATATCGCCTCCGGAAATAAAACTCAGGCAGATGCCCTGGCGATTCAGGCGAACAATAAGGTCGGGGATGGCTTGGAGAATGGCCCGCTGGGTGGCTTCCATTTCTCTAAGGGCCAACTCCGCCTGTTTCCGCTCGGTGATATCCCGCACCAGGATGTAAATTTTGTCTCTCCCGTGAGCGACAACGCAGGCTCTCCGATAGCAGCGGATCCCCGGCTCAATCTCAACTTCGTACTCTAGGTACTGCGGCGTCTGGCTGACCAAGGCCCCCTCCGCCAGAGATGGATACTGCTCTTTCAGCGAGCCAGTAAACACGTCTTGGGCGCGGCAACCCACGTAAAACTCAGGCGGATGTCGGGTGGGAACGTAAGGGGAAGGCTTGCAATGAAGAATGACTCCCTCGGCGCTGAGCTCAAAAATCAAGTCGGGAATGGCCTCGTAGAGGGCGCGGTAGCGAGACTCGCTTTCCTGTAGAGCCCGCTCCATCTTGACCCGCTCGCTGATGTCGCGGCTGGTGATGAGGATCCCGTCTCCCACCGGCACCACTTGGTGATGGATCCAACTGGCCTTCAAGCCCGGCTGCCCCGAAATGGGGAACTCCTCTTCCAGAGGAATGCCGGTTTCCACCACTCGCTTGTATTTCTCAAAAAAGCCCCCCCAGCGGTTGATGGGCAGCAGCTCGCACAGCCGCTGGCCGATGATCTGCCGGCGCTGGAGGGAAATGAGCTCTTCCCCCTTGGCGTTGACATCCACAAAGACAAAGTCGCGGATCTCGCGGGTAACGGGATCCCGCACCGCCTCCAGCAGGTAAATAGCATCCAAGCTGGCTTCCAAGGCTGCCCGAAAACGAGCCTCTGGGCTGGGGGTGCCTCTAGGAGGTTGGAAGGGAAATCTTCGAGAAAGGGATCCCAGGATCCCTCTGAAGACAGAAAGCGGCTGACTTTCCCCCAGGCTGACGCCAAGCAGCAGGAGAGCCAAGAAGAGGGATCCCAGCAGCCAAAAGGCAAGGCCAGAGGGATCCACCAGGCCCACCGTTTTCCCTACCGCCCATAGCTCTCTGTGCATAGAACCCAGAGATTCCTGCCCCCTTTCCACAGTATCCCAGCAAGTCTTTCCAGCTTATCTTGGAGGTCAAAAGGGGAAGCTCAGCTAACTTGCGGAAATGGCCTCTATGCAATGGGCAGGATTCCTCAAGAGTGGCTTTTTGGGGAAATGAGTCTTGGCTCAAAGCTTTGTTTCTGGGTGCAGTAGGGAGAGAGACTCTTTATTGTGAAGATGCTTTATTGTGAAGAAAAATAATTGTGAAGAGTCAGCGGGATCCCTTGCGCCAGCGGCAGTAGAGTTTTTCCAACTCCACCCAGACCATAACCACGGTGCTAAAGCCCAAGCAGATCAAAAGTTCAGTGCGGGTTAGCTCCTCTGTGCCAAAGAAGCTGCGCAAGAAAGGCACATAGAGCAGAGCCAATTGCAAGAGCAGAGTGGTCAGGACCGCGCCCAGCAGGTAGGGGTTGGAAAAAGGGTTGGTCTCGATGGTGAGCTTCTCGTTGGAGCGCACGGCCAGCGCATGGCCCATCTGGGCGATACACAGGGTGGTGAAGACCATTGTGCGCCAGTGGGGGATGTAGGCTTCCACAATGGCCATCATGAGGATTGTGGAGATGGCAAAAACCACGCCGATGCGCACCATGTAGGCTCCCAGCCCCTGGGCGAAGATGCTCTCTTTGGGGTTGAAGGGGGGGCGCTGCATCACCCCTGGCTCCGCCGGTTCCAAAGCCAAGGCCAGAGCGGGCAGGCCATCGGTCACCAAGTTCATCCACAAGATCTGTAGGGGTGTCAGCGGCACATCCCCCAAGCCCAGGATGGGGGCAGCAGCCACCGTCAGCACCTCACCGATGTTGCTGCCCAAAATGTACTTCACAAAGCGGCGGATGTTGCTGTAGACCACTCGCCCTTCTTCAATGGCTGCCACGATGGTGGCGAAGTTGTCGTCCAGCAGCACCATATCGCTGGCCTCTTTGCTCACATCGGTGCCCGTGATGCCCATGGCAATGCCGATATCCGCCTGGCGCAGAGCAGGCGCGTCGTTGACCCCATCCCCGGTCATGGCCACGAACTCGTTTTGCTTTTGCAAGGCCTGGACAATGCGCAGCTTGTGTTCGGGGGCGACGCGGGCATAGACCCTGACGGTTTGTACCGTTTGCAGCAGCTCCTCGAAACTCAAGCGGGAGAGGGTACGCCCGTCAATCGCCTGATCCTCCGACTCGAGAATGCCCAACTCCCGGGCAATGGCCACAGCCGTGAGCTGATGATCGCCGGTAATCATCAGGGTGCGGATCCCGGCTTCTCGGCAGCGGGCCACGGCCTCTCGTGCCTCTGGTCGCGGAGCATCGTGCATCCCCATCAGGCCCAGCCAAACCAGGTTGTGCTCCACCTCTTCCCCGTTGTCCGGGATCCGCTCTAGCCTCTGGGTGGCTACCCCCAGAACCCGGATACCTTGGGCGGCCAGGCGGTTGTTGGTGCCGAGGATGGCTTGGCGATCGGTTTCCGACAGCTCCTGCCAAGTGCCCCCTTTCTGGATACGATCACACCGCTCCAGCACCAGCTCTGGGGATCCCTTGGTGTAGACGCAGTAGCCGCCGTTTTCTTGGATCACCACGCTCATGCGCTTGCGTTCTGAGCTGAAGGGGAGCTCCTGCACCCGTGGGTAGCGCTCCTGTAAAGAGCCTTTGTGGAGGTTGGCCTTGGCGGCTGCCACCAGCAGGGCGGCCTCGGTGGGATCCCCCAGGATGGACCAGGTGGGCGTTGAAGGGGGAGAAGAAACTGCAGACCGTGGGTTGCGACCGGCAACGGGTTGGAGGCTGGCCTGCAACAGGGCATCGTTGCAGAACACCACGGCCCGCAAGATGGCCTGCAGATCCGGGGCGCTCCCGGGATCTACGGGCTGGCCGCCGCAGTAGAAGGATCCCTTGGGAATGTAACCGGTGCCGCTGACGTGGTAATGGCGGTCGGGGGTAATGATGTCGGTTACCACCATTTTGTTTTCCGTGAGGGTGCCGGTTTTGTCGGAGCAGATGGTGGTCACGGATCCCAGGGTCTCTACTGCCGGCAGGCGGCGGATCAGGGCGTGGCGGCGCACCATGCGTTGGGTGCCTATGGCCAGGGTGACAGTGATCACCGCAGGCAGCCCCTCTGGTACCACGGCCACGGCCATGCTCAAGGAAGTTTCCAAAAGCGAGGTGAAAGGGGCCATACTCCTGGCTTGCAGCAGCCCTATCCCCACCACCAAGGCCACCAAAGCCAGGGATCCCGACACCAGCACATTGCCCAGTTGGCTCATGCGCTTCTGCAGCGGGGTGGGCTCGGTCTCCACCGATTGCAGCAGCTTCGCCACCTTGCCCAGCTCCGTGTTCATGCCGGTGGCAGTAACCAAGAGGATCCCTCGCCCCTGAATCACTTCGGTGCCCATGAAGGCCATGTTGCGCCGTTCCCCCAGCTCGATATCCGGCGGGAGGACGCAGTCTGCCTGTTTGGTTACAGGGGTGGCTTCTCCGGTCAAAGCTGCTTCCCGCACCTGCAGGTTCACGGCCTCGGCCAAGCGCCCATCGGCTGGGATCTGTACCCCGGCTTCCAGCAGCACGCGATCCCCCGGCACCAGTTGGCTGGCTGGAACTTCTTGCCACAGGCCATCCCGCTCCACCCGCACAGTAGGGGAAGCCAGTTTTTTCAGGGCCGCCAGCGCTTTTTCCGCCCGACTTTCTTGCAAATAGCCCAGGCCACCGTTAAGGCCAACGATCAACAAAATGGCCAGGGCATCTTTGGGAAACTCGCCTTCTTGCAAGTCCAAAGTGGCCGAGATCGCGGCTACAGCGATCAGCATCAGCAGCATGACGTTGCGGAATTGATCCAGCAGGACTTGCCAGGAGCTACGGCCAGAGGAGGTGATCAGCTCATTGGGGCCATACTCCCGCTGCCTCTGGATTACCTGCTGAGTGGTGAGGCCGCGATCGGGATCGGTCTGCAACTTCTGGATGGCGGCGGCAAGGGTGAGGCTATGCCAAGCAGGGACAGAGGAAAGGGAGGATCCATCCGGTGGGATCATTGCGGCCACTCAAGGGTTCTTGCCGAATTTTGACATACTCCCCGCCCTCGAGGGGGAGGATTCTTGTCATCTCCCCAGTTGTTCGGGCCATAGCTCTTCTGGCGCCAGCGGCTGGGATCATCTTCAGAGCGCCAAGCCCACGACGAGGATCGAACTCGTGACCTCCCCCTTACCAAGGGGGTGCTCTACCACTGAGCCACGTGGGCAAAGCCAATGGTGGGCCGAGTTGGATTCGAACCAACGTAGGCGTAAGCCAGCGGATTTACAGTCCGCCCCCTTTAACCCCTCGGGCATCGACCCATTGACACCGGTCTTTCATCATAGCAGAAGGTGTTGCGTAAGTCAGACACACTCCCACTGTGCCAATTGTCAGCCATCTCAAAACCGAGGAGTCAGAGTCGAAGCGGAACGAGGCAGCCCCAGAGCTGGGTATAAAGGGATTGGGTTAGGGCTGGGCACTTTTCAAGACAAACTGAATAAGGAACTTGATATCGTTTAAGACAGTTTTCTGACTCCTGACCATGATTTCGACCCTCGGCACTCCCACCCATCCAGAGCAGACCCTTTCTCCCAACCAGTCTTTGCGCCCCTTGACCAGCCGTATCAACAGCCGGGGGCACTTGGAAATTGGGGGGTGCGACGTGGTGGAGCTGGTGCGCCAGTTTGGATCCCCTCTCTACATCCTGGACGAATGGACGCTGCGCCGCGCCTGCCAGCTTTACCGTGACACCTGGGCCCGCTGCTACGCCGGGGGATCCCGGGTTTTGTACGCCACGAAAGCCTGGAATTGCCTGGCCATCTGTGCATTGGCGCTGCAAGAAGGGCTGGGGTTGGATGTGGCTTCTGGCGGGGAGCTGTACACGGCCCTGCAGGCGGGGGCCAAAGGTGAAGATCTCTATCTGCACGGCAACGCCAAGTCTCTCGACGAGCTGAACTTGGCCCTGGAGACGGGCTGTACT
>NZ_JANSIK010000118.1:0-12684 GCF_047462035.1 Synechococcus sp. R5-15
GAGTTGCCCAGATCAAACCCCGCCACCGCTTTGCCCCCCCGTTCCCCGGCCAAAAGCCGCTGGGAAGCCGGCCAGTTTTGGCTTGCCTCTTGGAGCTGCTGCAGGTGGGCAAACACCTGTACCGCTTCTGCTCCTGCTGCCAGCGCTGTGGCAATGGTGGTGGTGGCCCGCAGCACATCAATGGCCACCGCACACTCCGGGATCCCAGATGAAGGCACCTGTTCGGGCGTATAGAAGTGGAAAAAACGCATGGGGGAAGAGGTAACGTCAGAACTCACGCCGGGCGAACACCAACACTGCCAGAATCAGCAGCAAAAGGGTGTAAACCAAGCCGTACAGTGCATCTCCGAGAAGTTCTGCTGGGGGCGGAACTTGGCCGTAAACCGCAGCATCTCTCAAATTGAGGCGCTCCAAATCCGGCAGGATCAAATAAATCACCTCAAACAGTTTGCCAAATCCGGCATCTTTCACCAGCTTGCTCAGTTGCAGCAGGGCGCGGCTGGCATGGCCCATCAGGAACAGGGCAATGGTGTAGAGGGTGGCCAGAATCGAGGAAGTGAAAACCCCGAACAGCAGGGCTGCGGCAACAATCAGCACCAGCTCTAAGAAAGTGAAGACTGTTGCCCAGAGAATGGCCAAAAGGGGGATCGGGGCCTGCACCAGCAGCAGGCTGAGCAGAAACACAACCGTCATCAGCAGCACCAGCACCGACAGCAGCGCCGATAGGCCCAGATGCTTGCCGACAATGAACTCTGCCCGGCTCATGGGTTTGGCGATCAGCACATACACCGTGCGTTTTTCAATCTCCTTATTCACCAGCCCTGTGCCCACGAAAATGGCCACGATCAGGCCGAAGAAGTGAATGGCTGCCAACCCCAGGTCGGCAATGATTTTGTTGTGGGCCTGGTTGGCCACCTGCGGGATCAAAACAGCGGCTCCCAGCATGGCCACCGCAAATACCATCACCAGGTAGAGAATCCGATCCCGAATCGTTTCCCGGAAAACGTTGTGGGCAATGGCCACCACGCGCGACGCATCCATGACTGAACCCAAAGCTGTGATGATCCGACTGATACACTGGTAACAGATCCAGCCTTTATTCTATGCAGTTCCAGGCCCAGATTCAGATTCACCTACGCCCCTCTGTTCTCGATCCCGCCGGGGCTGCGGTTCAGTCCAGCTTGCATCAGCTGGGGCATACCCAGGTACAGCAGGTGCGCATTGGCAAGCATATCCAACTGCAGCTAGAGGCCCCCGACGCCGAGACCGCCCACCGCCAGGTGGATGAGCTGTGCCATCAACTGCTGGCCAACCCGGTGATTGAGACTTATCAAATCCAAGTGGATCCCATCGGTGGCTGATTTGATGGGTTCAGGTGATTTGAGGTTGACTTGAGGCGTTCCAAACAACTGTGAAATTGTCCATTTCACGGAGCGCAGTTTTTTCTTAGGGGAGAGAAACTGGGAAAATGTCTCAAGCTCTCTAGGATAGCTACAACCACACCCTCTTCTTTTCTCTCGTCAAGGGATCCCAATGGCCGGCGTGAGGTTTGGCATTGTTGTTTTTCCGGGTTCCAACTGCGACCGAGATGTAGCCTGGGTAACCCGCGGCCTCTTGGGCTGCCCAACGCGGCTGATCTGGCACCGGGAGACGGATTTGTCGGGGCTGGATGTGGTGGTGCTGCCGGGGGGCTTCAGCTATGGGGATTATTTGCGGTGCGGGGCTATTGCTCGCTTTGCCCCGGTGATGGGATCCCTGAAGGAGCACGCGGCGCGAGGGGGCTATGTGCTGGGCATTTGCAATGGCTTTCAGATCTTGACAGAGGCAGGACTGCTGCGGGGGGCACTGGTGCGCAATGCCAACCTGCACTTTATCTGCGACCGAGTGGGGATCCGTGTAGAACGGCAGGATCTCCCCTGGACAAGCGCGTATCCCCAGGGATCCACCCTAACCCTGCCCATCGCCCATGGGGAAGGCCGCTACACCTGCGACCCGGATACCCTCAAGCAATTGCAGGATCAAGGGCAGATCGTCCTTCGCTATGCTCCGGTTGCGCCCAACGGCTCTGTGGATAATATTGCCGGCATTTGCGATCCCAGCGGTCGGATCTTGGGTTTGATGCCCCACCCTGAGCGGGCAGCAGATCCCGATTTGCCAGGGCAAGATGGGATCCCCTTCTGGCAGTCGATTTTGCGCAGCTTCGCCGCCTAACTCTTCTCCAGGAGAACTCACCCCTGCCTCGGCCCTCGAGACAACACCTGGCGAACTTGATTCACCATCTCCTCATGATCCACCACCGGCTTGGCGATATAACCATCCGCCCCGCTCTGGGCCAAGAATGCCTCGCGGTCGCCCCGCATGGCGTGGGCCGTCACCAAAATGATGGGGATGGAGCTGCTTTTCGGATCCGCCTTCAACAGTTGGGCAATGCGGATCCCGTCCACCGCCTCGCCGCGAAAGGTGCTCTGGGACAGGGAAACATCCAACAAAATGACATCCACCTCGTGCCCCTGGGCCAGCTTCAAAATCTGCTCCACATCCTGGCTGTGAAAGACCTCAAAACCTCCCCGCCGTCGCAACACCTTCTCAAAAACACGGGCGTTGATCGGATCATCTTCCACCAGCAGCACTGTTGCCATCGTTAACCCAATCTTGAATCTGAACCCAAGCTAAGCTGTCTCTGGGATCCCAAAAGCCATCCTAAGGCATCCTTAGCGAGTTCAATTTGAGCAGTAGGACAAGCGTTCTCCTACAGAGTACTGAAGAGTACCGAAAAGGGTCTCAGTAGCTCTGAGAACTCCCCCCTCCTCTCCCAAAAGGAAGGATCCTCAGGTTGCCGCTACTTGACTATTTATTTTGGAATCTTATTTTGGAATCACTCCATTCCGAGTTGCCGCTACCCAACCGCAAATAGGAAAGCCGGAGAGAGCTCCGGCCCCATCCAGAAGTAAACCTAAACCACAGGCATCAAAGGAGATTGACTTTCCCTCTGCTTTGCTTGAGCCCGACGCGACAGGAACGGCAGCCATTACCCTAGGTTACTTCTTGGTAATTCTCGGAGTTTCCCGAAAGGCAACTGCGAAAAATAAAAGGCCCAACGTCAAAAACAGGATAAAGGTGTAGGTGATGACTTCCATACGAAACCTCCAAGTCAGAATTGCTAAGGATTGCTAAGGGGGGCTTGATTCCAGATTAACTCAGAGCCGCCAGCACCCCATCTCCAAAGTGAAGCAGAGTGCCGACGGCATCGCCGAAAAGGGCTCTAGGCTTCCTGAACCTTGCGAGTGGTGGGATCCCCTACTTTCTGGAAGACGCCGAACTCCACCATTTCCTCGCTCATATTGGGGTCAATACCGGCGAACACATCGCGGAAGAGAGTGCGAGCGCCGTGCCAGATGTGGCCAAAGAAGAACAGCAGGGCAAAGACCGCGTGAGCAAAGGTAAACCAACCGCGGGGGCTGGTGTGGAAGGTGCCGTCCGCCTTGGGGGTTTCTCGGTCGAACTCAAACAACTGACCCAACTGGGCCTGGCGGGCATATTTCTTGACGGTTGCCGGGTCGGTAAACACCTGACCGTCCAGCTTGCCGCCGTAAAACTCCACCGTCACGCCCACCTGCTCAAAGCTATAGCGAGACTCCGCCCGACGGAAAGGAATGTCTGCCCGCACCACGCCATCGGCATCCCGCAGAATAACCGGGAAGGTTTCGAAGAAATTGGGCATCCGCTGCACCGTCAGCTCGCGCCCTTCGCGGTCACGGAACACTGGGTAGCCCAGCCACTCGATGGCAATGCCATCCCCTTTGTTCATGGGGCCAGCTCGGAACAGTCCCCCCTTGGCCGGGCTGTTGCCCACGTAGTCGTAGAAGAGCAAAGATTTGGGCAGGGAGTTGTAGGCCTGACTGCGGGTCATCCCGGCTTCCATGGCCGCATTTACCCGGCGGTTAATCTCCTGGTTGAAATAGCCAGAATCCCATTGGTAGCGGGTGGGGCCAAATAGCTCCACAGGAGTGGTGGCGCTGCCGTACCACATGGTTCCGGCCACCACAAAACCGGCAAAAAACACCGCCGCAATCGAGCTGGAAAGCACCGTCTCGATGTTCCCCATTCGCAGAGCGCGATAGAGGCGCTGGGGTGGGCGTACCGTGATGTGAAATAGACCTGCAATGATGCCCACGATGCCTGCAGCAATGTGGTGGGCCACCACCCCTCCGGCGTTGTAGGGGTTAAAACCGGCTGGCCCCCATTCCGGTGCTACCGGCTGGACGTGTCCCGTCGTCGCATAGGGATCGCTCACCCACATCCCCGGGCCAAATACCCCCGTCAGGTGAAAGGCGCCAAACCCAAAGCAGAGGATCCCGGCCAACAGCAGGTGGATCCCAAATATTTTCGGCAGATCCAAAGCCGGCTCGCCGGTGCGGGGATCCCGGAACAGCTCCAGATCCCAGTACACCCAGTGCCAGCAGGCAGCCAAGAAGAGCAAGCCGGACAAAACGATATGGGCAGTGGCTACCCCTTCAAACGTCCAGAAGCCCGCATTGGCAACGCTCTCGCCGTAGATATTCCAACCGCCCCAGGAGTTGACCACCCCCAGGCGAACCATAAATGGCATGACAAACATGCCCTGACGCCACATCGGATTCAGGACAGGATCCGACGGATCGAAAATGGCCGTTTCATAGAGCGCCATCGACCCGGCCCAACCTGCTACCAGAGCGGTATGCATCAGGTGAACCGCGATTAGGCGACCTGGGTCATTCAGTACAACCGTATGGACCCGATACCACGGTAGTCCCATAAAGCTCGGTCCTCCACGTTCTCCAACACTTGCGCGATATCCAGTCAAAATTAAGCCGACATCTTACCTGGGATCCTGACCTGAGCAGTTTCTTCAGAGTCGGGGGGTACCGCACCCGCTTGAACCCCTGAGCGCACCCAACTAGGATATCGCTCTCAGAATTTCCATCACGGGCATCAAACAGTATAACGAAACGCTACCGACCTGAGTGGCTTCAGGCAGGATGCCGTCTTACTTTAGGCATCATCATCCCAGATCTCTCGCCGGAGATTAAAAATATGACTTAAAATGTTACAATACTTAGCAACTGTGAGCGCTCTCCTGGCTCAGGCTGAAAGGTGTCGTGGTTTCTGGCAGGGGTATGGCAACGATTCGCTTCGTCAACGAGAACCGAGAGATCTTCGTCGCTGAAGGCGCTAACTTGCGCTTGAAGGCTCTGGAAAACCAGATCGATCTCTACAAAATGATGGCCAAGCTGCTCAACTGCGGCGGCAACGGCCAGTGTGGCACCTGTGTGGTGGAGATTGTCGAGGGATCCGAGCATCTCTCCCCTCGCACCGAGGCAGAAAACCGCAAGCTCAAGCGCAAGCCCGATAGCTACCGCCTTGCCTGCCAGACCAAAGTGCTGGGGGATGTTTCCGTCAAAACAAAGCCCTAGCCTTGGCCCGCCTGTTTTCCCTTTGGGCAAGTCGCACCTCAGAGTGGTATGCTGACTGCCAGTTGGGCTTGTGGCATTTGTGAGTTATGGAGACGAACTACCTGGGCATCTTGGCCACCCTCTTAGTCGTTCTGGTGCCCGCCATCTTCCTGGTGATTTTGTACGTGCAAACCTCCAGCAGATCTGGCGACTGACCGGGCAACTCCCACTGGCTCAAGTCGGGTAAATGCTGGTCAAAAGGGGGGATCCCCTGTGTAGGAGGGGATCCCTTTGCGTTGGACAAACTGAGAGTACTTGGGGGAGCGCCCTCAAGGTGCTAAGTCAAGCTGTGGCTTGGGCTGCCTTGGCTTGGTCGAAGGTTCCCGCAGGTTCATACAAAAACTCAAACAGGTTGCCGTCGGGATCCTTGCCATAGAAAGAGGCAGTGCCATCCCGGTGGCTGTGGATTTCCCCCACCAGGATCCCTTGGGATTTCAGGCGCTGGTGCTCTTGCCGAAGCTCCTCCAGGTTGTCGAAGACAAAGCCAAAGTGGGGCCCTGCTGCCCGATAGCCCGGCCCCAGCAGTGCCAGCCCATCCTCTCCTGCCTTCATGTAGGCCCAGTCGGGATCCTGCCAGACGTTAACCATGCCCAGCTTTTGGTAGAACTCCACCGCCTTGGGGATGTCTTCTACCCGGATGGCGACATGCCCGAGTTGTCTAAGTGCCATGTCATCCTCTGTGCTCAAGTGAGCCAACTGCAACGGTTCTCCTCCAGATCAGCTTGACACACTCCCCACCCCGAAGGGTAGGGATCCCTGCGGTAGGACAGAACTTTAGACCCAACTTTTTGACAGCTTGAGGCTGGGATCCCAACCCAGTCCATAGGCAGGACAGAAGATGGTTTCAACCCATTGGATTGGGGATGAACCAAGACTTATCCTGTTGGCTGCGCGGCCAAGAACCGCTCCAGCTCGCTCAAAGCCTCTGCATCCATCTTGGTTTGCATAGGGCAAAACTTTGGCCCACACATAGAGCAAAACTCTGCCGTTTTGTAGATATCTGCCGGCAAGGTTTCGTCGTGATATTCTCTGGCGCGTTCTGGATCCAAAGACAATTCAAACTGCCGGTTCCAGTCGAAGTTATAGCGGGCCCTCGACATCTCATCATCCCGATCCCTGGCACCGGGGCGATGACGGGCAATGTCGGCAGCATGGGCGGCAATTTTGTAGGCAATGAGGCCGTTGCGCACGTCCTCAGCATTGGGCAAACCCAAGTGTTCCTTGGGGGTGACGTAGCAGAGCATTGCCGCACCATACCAGCCAGCCAAGGCCGCCCCAATGGCGGAGCTGATGTGGTCATAGCCTGCCGCAATATCGGTTACCAAAGGCCCCAAAACGTAGAAGGGAGCTTCGTCGCACTCCTCCATTTGCTTGCGCACGTTAAATTCAATTTGATCCATCGGCACGTGCCCCGGCCCTTCTACCATCACCTGCACATCGTGCTCCCAGGCCATGCGGGTCAGCTGGCCCAGGGTTTTCAACTCCGCCAGTTGCGCCTCATCAGAGGCATCGTGCAAACATCCCGGTCGCAAAGAATCTCCCAGACTAAAAGAAACATCGTATTTCTTGAAAATCTCGATAATGTCGCGGAAGTGGGTATAAAGCGGGTTTTGTTTGTGGTGGGCCAACATCCAACGGGCCAGGATCCCACCCCCACGAGAAACAATTCCCGTCAGGCGGTGGCGTACCAACGGAAGATATTCGATCAGGATCCCGGCATGGATGGTCATGTAGTCCACCCCTTGCTGGGCCTGCTTTTCGATAATATGCAAGATATCTTCTGCCGAGAGTTTTTCGACATTGCCATGCACGCTTTCTAGGGCCTGGTAGATGGGCACCGTGCCAATGGGCACTGGAGAAGCTTGGATAATGGCTGTGCGAATTTCATCCAAATCGCCCCCGCCGGTGGACAGATCCATAACGGTATCGGCGCCGTATTTGATGGCCAATTTCAGCTTTTCCAGCTCTTCGGCCAAGCCGGAAGAAGTAGGGGAAGCGCCAATGTTGGCATTGACTTTGCACCGGGAAGCGATCCCAATGCACATCGGCTCGAGGTTGGTGTGATTGATGTTGGCAGGGATGATCATGCGACCCCGGGCCACTTCCGAGCGGATCAGTTCCGGCGGCAGGTTTTCCCGCTGGGCCACATACTCCATCTCTTCGGTAATCACGCCCTGACGGGCAAAGTGCATCTGCGTTACATTTGCTTGCCCACGGCGACGGGCAACCCATTCGCTGCGCATGTTGTCAACTCCAGTGCTCGCTTTCCTACGCTGGTATGAACCAGATCAGGTTCTGAGGATGTAATCTCAGCCTGGGGGGGCATCCCCAGACACTCCTAGCGTGGTGTGATCATATCACCGAAATAGAGATGAGGCGGGGAGCTTTATAGTCTTTATTAAAAGAGTTTGAGATAGTACTAACCCTCACCCCTGGCCTCTCTCCCCATGAGATCCTGACCCTCACAGGGATCCCAGCCAGCGCCGCCAGCTCCACCAGGGATCCTTTCCCTTGCTGGCCCTGAACAGTTCGGCCACTTCCTCGCCGGTGGGCTGGGCAATAAAAGTCTTCAAGACGCTGTAGAGGCCGGGCTCTTCCTGCTGCCACACGCTCCAGGGATCCGGATAGGCCCGAAACAGGGCCCCCTCCACCAGGGAGCGCAGGTAGTAGCTGGTCTCAAAGGTGCTCAGGAACCGCTGGCGCAGTCGGCGACCGGCCAGACCCACACCCACGGTGGCGGCATCCTGCAATTGGGGGTTGAGGAGAACGACGGGTTTGGGATCCCGTCCTTTGGAAGTCAGCCCAGAGGGATCCCCGCCACTGACCGCTTGGCAAACCCGCTCCACCTGATCCAAGCTGTAAACCGCGGGCATCACCAGCAGGAGGCTCTGTTCTGGGGTAGGTTGAGTGCGGGAAGTCAGGCTCTGCAATTCGATCCCTTCGGGTAGGGATCCCCATTCCCGCTGGGCCAGGGCTGCTCCGCCGGCATCGCTGAATAGCACCAAAGCAGGCGGTTGCAGCAGCTCCAAGAACGGGCGGGACAATACTTCTGGCTTGATGTCGGGGGCCAGGATCTCGATGAGCAGGCGGCGATATCCTGCTTGCATAGCCAGCCGTGTAGCCTGGATGGCCTGCTCACAGGCCTGGGCCAGGTCGATGGGCAAGTTGGGAAATTGGGTTAGTTGCAGTTGCTCGGCCACAGTCTAGTCCAATTATGATTCAGCCAGTAACCAGGGATGCTCAGCCAGACACTTCTTCCCAAGCCTTGTGGGTGAGCAACTCCTCCAGAACCCGCACCCCCCGCAGTTGGTTGGAAAGGGGCAGGTGGCCCTTGGGGGCGGAGAGATCCCAGATGAACTCGTCAGGGTAGCGAGTCCAGTGGTAGCCCTGCTTCCAGCCAATGAGCGGCCAGAGGCGCTCCCAGTTGCGGTTCACCCCCAGCCACAGTTGCCGCTGCACCGAGTAGCCAAAGCGATCCCCGGAGGCCGCCCGCCACAGGCGATCGATCGTGCGCAGATCCTCGACCGGGATCCGGCTCACCTCGGAAAAATACAGCCAGCCCCGCCGCATTGCCCCCTCTCCCGCCGCCCGACACAGCAGTTGTAGGCTCAGCCGATCCGCCTCCAGCCAGGCTCCCGCCGATAACAGCTCCTGTAGAGGACGATAGTCGATATTCAGGGCTGAAGTCAGAGGGACGGTCACCATTGCCAAGTTGCAAAAGGTCTCCCTTGATTTTAGTCCCTGCTGTCCGTCCCCTCAGGTTTCAGGCGGGTACTTGGGCGGATCCCCGAAGATGATGCGATAGCCGATGTACGCCACCCCCAACAGCCCTGCCAGGATCCACAAGAAAGCCGAAAAGGGCATGTAGGAAAAAAAGACAAGATAAACCCGGCGACTGAGCCAAGAAAAAATAAGATAGACTGCCGCCAAAATGCCGATCCCTTGCAAGGTGCGAAAAGCCGGCACCCGCGAGAGAGGCATGCGCTGCCGCGCCACCCAGATGGAGCTAAGAAAAGTCCAGGGAGGCACCAGCAGCAAGAACATATCCGCCTGCTTTACCACCGCCTGCCAGCCGGCGGTGTTGGTGGCATAGGCCAAGTAGCCTGCCCAGAGGACAAGAGTTACCGCTCCCAAGCCGATACTTAAGCTGAGCAAAAAAGGCTCCTCCCATTGGCCTGGGATCCAGTCGCAGAGAACCCAAACCACCCAAGGGGTGGCAAAGAGCAAAAGCGCAATGGCTAAGCCATTGGCGTTGAGCTGGGTAAAAAACGTCTCCAGAGTCATGAACAGCAAAAGGAGCGAACGTCACCCTTGATGGTAATGATTCCTCCTTGAGGAAGCAATTCAATCCGTATACAAATCCACCTATTGTGGGCAATGCCCGCAAGGTTTACAGCCCGCCTGGGCACCCCGGTAAACGTTGCCAAGTAACACCAGCAGGGATAGGAGTAGGAAAAAGAAAAGGGATCCTTGACGCTGGCCAGGGATCCCTTCCTGTAGTCTTTCCTAAAAAGCTCAAGACATTTTCTATGGCGTTGCTGAGGGAATTAACCCAAGCCACTCTCCCCTTTTGCAAGAAGTGAGTCTGGCATCGGAATCCCTACTCCTCCGGATCCATCCGCCTCAGTCCATTAACCCAATCTACAGCCCTTGCAGCACCGTATCGGGGCGGGCCGACAGATTCTGGATGCGGGTATCCTGGGCAGGCGGGGTGTCTGCTTGGGTGAACACGCCGATCTGCCGCAAATACCGAGCCAAGGCATCTTGCTCGCTGCCGGGGGTGTCGAAGGTAATGCCAGAGCTGGGGGCCAAGTTGACCCGGTTGGGGTTAGACAGGCGAGGGAAGGGATAGTCATCCCCACCGTTGGCCAAGAAGTCCAGGGTCACCAGGCGGAAGGTGCGTCTGGGATCCCCTTGCACTTGGCCGTTGCGCACCACCACATCCCGACCCGTGGGCGTATCCACCCGCAAGGAGAGGACGCGGGATCCCGGTGGCCGCGAGGGATCAAAGCTAAAGGCAAAGCCGCCAATTTGCGGGAAACGGCCTGGCGTGGCTCCTGGCTGGGTTTGCGCCACCCCGTGTTCCACTATCTGCTTCAGTTCCTCAGCGGTAACAGTCAACAGAGAGAGGCCGTTGTTAAAAGCAAGGGCGGTTTCGATGTCCAGCTGAGAGATTTGACCGGACTGCTTGCCGGCCTCAGGGTTAGCAACCGGTGGGATCCGCCGCACCGGCTCGCCGCCGCCACCCCCTGTGGTAGCCCCAATGGGAGCGCGAATGCCGCCACCATTTTTCAGGGAGATGACCGTAGAAGGATCAACCGTTCTGGCGTAGGCCAGGTTGGCATCGGCAGTGAGGTTGCCCAGGTTGGTTTCCTCAGTGCGCACCTCTGCCCGCAGGCCGTTGAGAAATTGGGTGGTGGAGCCGAAGGTGCGGCCATCTTTGGTGCGGATGATGTTGCCAATTTCGTTGGCTATCCGCACTACGTCGGGATTGGGGGTGCCCCTGACAGCTGCTACCCCTTGGTCGTCGGTGGCATAGGCACCGCTCACCGGGTCAATGCGGGCAATAACCCCGTTGGCGTCAAAGCTGACCACCAGGCGGCCCACGTAGCGATAGTTGGAGCCGGTGTTGACCACCGCCACCGGTTGACCACTGGCAGAGGAGCGCAAGATGGGGTAGTCACCCGTGCGGGTATCCGGCAAATCGGTGCGCAGGCGGTCGGTGGGCTTGGCAATCACCCGGTGGGATCCCCCGGCAATGATGATGTCCACATTTCGCAATTGGCTGGCCAGGGCTACCTCGTTTTGCAACTGCTGCAGGTGGGCCAGGAGGATAATTTTGTTGATGCCTTGGGCAGTGAGTTGATCGACAAAGCCCTGGATTAGAGCGGCACTCACCTGGTCAGTATCGTCCACCCTGCCTTCTACCCTCACCTCGGGGCCGGGGCTAGAGATGGCCGCCAAACGGGTGGTGGTGGCTCCCACCAGACCGATCCGCTGCCCTCCTACCGTGATCACCGCCGTCTTGGCGATCTTGCCGCGGATAGAGCTGGCCTCTTGACCATCAGCAGCAAAGTCAGAGCTAGCCAATTCGCCGGTACCGCTGAAGCTGAGGTTGGCGCTCAAGTAGGGAAAACGAGCCCCAGCGTAGCCGCGGCCAGTGTCGGGCCGGATGAGGTCGCGAATTTGGCGCGTGCCCTGGTCGAACTCGTGGTTGCCGAAGGCAGCCGCCTCAAAGCCAATGGCGTTGATGATCTCGATATCGGCTTTGCCAGGGGTGAGGTTGTAACGGCCTTGCAGAGACCGATCCGTGCTGGCGTTGTAGAAGGGGCTGGGGATATAGTTGTCCCCACTGGAGAGCACCACCGTATTTGGGAATTGGGGGCGCAGAGCGTTCACCACCGCCGAGAAGCGCGGCGCATCTTGTACGGCAGCGATCGAGGCTTCCAAGTCGCTGGCATGTAGGATTTGCAGGGTAAAAGCGGGCGGCTGAGTCGAGAGAGCCACATTGGGATCCGAGGCGATAAACCCAGCCCCTCCGCCGGTTGGGGGAACCGAGCTGCTGCTACCGCAGGCGCTGGCCAGGCTCAGCACCAAACACCACAACCCGACCCACAGGGACCTGGCCAGAGGGTTCAGCCAATCCGGGAGCCATCTCTTGGCAGGGGCAGACCCTCGAGCACGGCAAGCTGGTTTCATGACAATTCCTTCACTCCATCCACAAGAGAGGACGCATCCGCGTTCACGTTACCAAGGCTGGGATTGGGGTTTCGCTATGACCTGTTTAAGGTTAGGTCAAGCCTAGGTTAAACTTCCCCTGGATCCCAGCCAAATTGTTGCAAGTCCACCTGGCCCTCGGCGTCGAAGTGGATCCCTTCGGCTTGCAGCAGCGCTTTCTGCAGGTCGTCGTAGCCCAGGCGAAAAGGGGAGTAGGAAATGCAGCCCTGGGCGTTGATCACCCGGTGCCAAGGGATGTCGGTGTTTTGGCCTTGCAGGCGAAACAAAGCATAGCCCACCTGGCGAGCATAGCCGGGGTAACCGGCAACCCGCGCCACCTGCCCATAGGTAGCCACTCGGCCCGGCGGGATCCGCCGCACCACTTCGTAAAAGCGCTGGTAGAGGCTAGGTTGTGTTGATCTTTCATTTGAGCCAAAAGAGAGCACTGACGAGATAGAGAAAACTCAAGAAGTTC
>NZ_JANSIK010000119.1:0-16664 GCF_047462035.1 Synechococcus sp. R5-15
AGCAGTTCAAATGCGGGCACTGCGGTTGGGAAGGGGATGCGGATTTTAACGGTGCGAAGGTGATTGCGCTCTTGGGGGCTGCCGTAAACCAGCCTGGAGGTTCGTGGTTGGCTTGCCAACTGCAGGGCTACCAAAAGCCCGCCCTGTACTGCGAAGCAGTCAGGGTCGGGTAGTTTACGAATATTCTGCTTCGCCTCTCACCTGATCCTGCCGGACCTGTTCCCGCTCCCGGTTAAGGCGGGCCACCTGGGCTTCCAGATCTTGGATACGGTGCAGCAACTGTTCGATAGCCCGTCCCACTGGGTCAGGCATGAGATGGTGATCCAGGTCAATGCCATGGGCGGGGATGCGGCGCTGATGGGGCGGGATGACCGCACGGCCTGGGATCCCAACCACCGTCATGCCGGGAGCTACATCCTGAATCACGACCGCGTTGGCTCCGATACGAGCTTTTTCCCCAATGCGAACCGGCCCCAGAATCTTTGCCCCCGTGCCGACAATCACCCCATTTTCCAGGGTGGGATGACGTTTGCCCTTGTTCCAAGAGGTACCCCCCAAGGTGACCCCGTGGTAGAGGGTAACATCATCGCCAATTTCTGCCGTCTCACCGATCACCACCCCACAGCCGTGGTCAATGAAAAAGCGCCGCCCAATCTTGGCTGCCGGGTGGATTTCAATCAATGTGAAAGAACGAGCCAAGAAGCTGAGCAGCCGCGCTAGGAAAAACCAGCGCCGTTTCCACAGCCAGTGGGCGATGCGGTGCAAAAACAGAGCATGCACACCGGGATAAGTGAAGATGACCTCCCAGCGATTGCGTGCTGCCGGATCCCGATCGAAGACACAATCAACATCCTCCCAAAATTGCTGCCAGAACCCCAGTTTTGGCTCCGGCTTGCCAGCAGGGAGAGAATTGCCCTCCCCCGTTTTGGGGCTTTCCACCGCCGACTGCTCGGCCTCCGTCAGCATGAATGGTCTCCGTTTAGGAACCTCCACTCCCCTTTTAGCACTTTTTGCCGGCAGCAAGGAGAGATCTCCAATCGCGCCAAGGGAGCTCCTCGCGCAACTCTCCACTGGGTCGAGCTCAAGCAAATTGCCTTCTGCCCTAGCCTTTACTCAACTGCTGAGCCACCAGTTCTCCAATGGCTTGCGCGGCTCCCGGCCTTCCCCCCAGCCGCTGCAGTTCTGTCTGCATTTGCTGACGGCGCTGGGGATCTTCCAACAGAACTCGCATTTGTGCGGCCACGGCCACCGGGCGCAAGTGGCCCCGCAACTCCGGTACCACCTCTCGCCCTGCCCAGATGTTCGGCCAAGCCAAGTGGCCCAGCCAACGCAGAGCAATCCTATTGAAGACGCGGGCCAGCCAAGTGCCCAAGCCCGGAAGGTGGGTCAACAGGCCGAGGATCCCATCCCAGGCGCGCATTGCCTCCAGCTTGTTGGTAGGGATCACCACAACCATCGGCACCCCCAAATAGGCCAGCTCGGCGGTGTTGGCGCCAATGGTGGTCAGACAGAGATCACAGTTGGCCAGCACAGAATAGGCAGGGAAGCTTGTCCACAATTGCACCGTGCTGCCAAAGGGGGTAACAAACTGGGATCCCAGATTGGTCTGCTCCAGAATGGCTGAGGTGCCATAGATCAAAGCCATATCGGGATTGAGCTTGGGATGGGCATAGGCTGCCAACGACTGGGGGGTTTGTCCTGGGGCCACCGGGATCACAAAGCGGACATTCGGCAGCATCTGTCGCAGCTCATCGGCCACAGCCAACACCAATGGCACCCCCAAGGAGAGCTTGGCTGGCTTGGAGCCTGGGAGCAGCCCCACCTGATAGTGGGTGCGGTTCTCATCGCTCAGACGCTGCCAGCCGCGCGGTAGCAATTCTTCAAAGGCCTCCGGCCCGCTTACGCGAAAGGCCTCCGGCCCGCTTACGCGATCGGTGAAGCGGTTCCCCACTCTCTCTGGCGCAGTTCTTACAGGCTCCCCCTCGCCGATGGAGCTGGGAGATGCATCTTGGAGCAGGCCAAAGGCTTGGGTTGGGGAAGAAAAGCCTGCCGTGGGTTTGGAGGCAGCGGCAGGAGATCTGCTGCCAAGCCAGCCGGAAAGGGGCACCCCCGGCAAATAGACAGCGCTGGCTACGCCATCCGCCATCAAATCCCCGACAACGTGCATTTTGTGGGCCCAAGGGTGGCCCAGCAGCCGTCCGCCATCGTAGCGGCGTTTGATTGCCTCGGTTCGCACGGCGAAAGCATGTACCCAAGGCCGCCAACGGGGTTGATGCTCAGCATAGACCACCAGCCGATAGCGCAAGCGGCGAGCAATCCAGACGGCAAAAAACTGATCTCCCCCCAGGAACAGCACCACCCCTCGCTTGGCCCAATCCCAGGCTTCTTCGGTTTGGCCGGTAAGCAAAAAAGCCAGAAAAAAATCGGGATCCTGCACCCGATCCACATCGATGAACGCTTGGGCTATCTTCATCTCCTGCCCGGAAGCATGAGGGCAGGGGGACAGCACCAGGGAGAGGCGTGCCTGAGGCAGTTGCTGGCGCAATTCCATCACCACCGGACGCACCCAGGTGGTCAGCTCTCCAGGGCCGTTTGAGAGAATAAGAATGTCATAGAGAGGCTCACCGCTGCTCAGTGGGGCCATCGGAGGCTGGGATCCTGCAATTAATCGTCTCATTCTACCGTTTGCCCATGGCCCTGGGCCGATTCCTGCCAGTCCGGAGATTTGTCGGGATCCCTTCCCAAAGAGGCAGCCCCAGCGTCGGCTGAGGGGCAAGGCGTTCTTCAGAGAGGCATCTGGCCATGCGAGAGGCCAGGGGATCCCTCAGGCCAGCAGGGACCCGCCGATCATCCCCGCCAGCAGAATAAACCCTTGCACCACATTTTGGCCGAAGATGGCCAGGTACAAGGTGGGAGAGGCATTCCTTTGGTGGAGCTGCCAGGTTTGCCGGCCCCAGAGGACAGTGACGATGGCCAAGCTGACAAAATAAACTCCATGCAACCGTAGGCTGAGGCCTACCCCCAACAGCGCAATGGCAGTGCCCAAAAAAAATAGCCCTACCGCCGTCGGCGTCCGCTGCCCGAAAAAACGGGCGCTGGAATGGATCCCGGCCCGCTCATCGTCCTCCCGATCCGCAAGAGCATAGACGGTATCAAATCCCAGGGTCCACAACACCGTGGCCAGCCACAGCCAGCCCAGCCCCTCTTCCCACAGGGGTGTGTTGGCATCTTGGCCGCTCACCGCCGTCCAACTGATGAGCACGGCAAATCCCCACGCCAGAGCCAGCACCAACTGCGGCACCGGAAACACCCGCTTGGCCCCCGGATAGAGCAGGATCACCGGCACCGCCGCCACACAGAGGGCAAAGCTAACCGGGTTGAGAAACAGCGCCAGCCCTGCCGCACAGGCCAAACTCACCACCGCCATCAGGATCCCGACGCCAACGGTCAACTCCCGGCTGGCCAACGGGCGATGGCGGGTGCGCTCCACCAGCGGATCCAAATCTCGATCCCAAAGATCGTTGATGACACAGCCTGCCCCACTGGCAGCCAGGCTGCCCAAAATGATGATCCCGACCAACGGCCAAGGGGGTGTTCCCCGTCCGGCCAAAAAAGCTCCCCACAGAGCCGGGATCATCAAAATCAATCGCCCTGCCGGCTTGTGCCAGCGCAACAGCCGCAGAATGGCTCCGCCAGTGGCCCAGAGTGCAGAAGGGGAAGCAGACATAACCGGTTTCCGGCCAATCGCGACAGCGGGACGGAGTCCTTAAAGCGTGAGTTGCCGTTCGCGGGAGGGGTGCAGAGCACCATGAGGCGTGGGTAGGGGCGGCTCCACATTAGAGATCTTAAATCAATCATCCTGAATTGCAGGTTTTTGGAATCCTTTCGGTTCCATTCGCCGTCTCAAGGCCCTGTGCAAGTCAGTCCGCCCCTGTTCTCTTTATTGGCCTGCCCTGGAAGTTTGATATCCTATCGGGGGGCTGCTGTTGACGGTGGCGGCACTTGCCCTTCTCACCCTGTGAGGCTGTTATCGCTACGTGACGCTTCCGCGTTCGTGACGGCGGTGCGGAGCACTTGCGTGCAGGCGCAACGGAGTTCTGTATGGAAGCAACCCTCTCCATGACCGGTCCACTTCCTCAAGCCAAGGAAGCTGCTTCCCATCTGGAGACCCTGCTGGTGGTGGATGACGAGGATGCCATTCGGGAAACGGTTGCCCTGGCTTTAGAAGAACAGGGATATCAAGTTTTACAGGCCGCCGATGGTCGGCAAGCCCTTGAGGTGGTACATACGGCTGAGCGGCTGGATTTGATGATCCTGGATTTGATGTTGCCCAGCTTGAACGGTCTGGATCTGTGCAGGCTGCTGCGCAGGGAGGGCAACACGATTCCCATCCTGATGTTGACGGCCAAAAGTAGCGAAACCGACCGGGTGGTGGGCTTGGAACTGGGGGCCGACGATTATCTGACCAAGCCCTTCGGCATGCGGGAGCTGATCGCCCGCTGTCGTTCGGTGTTGCGTCGGCAACAACTGGCCCAAGCCAGCGATGCCACGGTGCTCCGCTACGGGGATCTGTGTATGTTTACCCAGGAGTGCCGCGTGTTGGTGCGGGGCGTCGAGGTGAGTTTTTCCCCCAAAGAGTTTCGCCTGTTGGAGCTGTTTATGTCCAACCCCCGCCGCGTTTGGACGCGGGAGCAGCTTCTGGAGCGCGTCTGGGGATCCGACTTCATGGGCGACAGCAAGACCGTCGATGTACATATCCGCTGGCTGCGGGAAAAATTGGAGCTGGATCCCAGCAACCCAGAGTATTTGGTGACGGTGCGCGGCTTCGGCTATCGCTTCGGCTAGTCTTTTTGCTGGCCACGCCACCGGCGGGCAAAAGAGAGCGCCTCGGCACGAGTTTGAATCTGCCCCCAAGCCTGCGCCTCCTGGAGGTCTTGCAGCAACTGGCCTACCCAGGGGCCGGGTTTGGCCCCCAAGCTGTGCAGCAGATCGCGGCCATCCAGCAGGGGCACCAGATGGGCCAGGGGATCCTGGGGGTCTTCGTAGCGTTTGAGCCAAGACTCCAGCTTTTGAGGGTCGCCGCCCGTAGCCACCGCCAACAGCGCCAGGCCACCGAACAGGGATCCCGCCTGTTGATAAAGCCGCCACTGTTGCGCAGGGGTGGGGGAGTCCGTCAGGAGAAGCTGAAGCTGAGGCAGAAGATGGTGTAGCTTTTGGATGGCCCGCATTTCCGCTCGGCTGAAGCGCAGCCGCTCCAGCTCGGTTTCCACCCTTTCTGCCGTTCGCGTCAGCAAGACAGAGTCCTCAGTTCCCGCTGGATCCCACAACAAGGCCGCCAGCACCACTGCCAACAGCCTGCCGCGCCCTTCGCGTGAGGATGTCAAGGGCTGGGCCAGCTCTGCCAGCGTGCGGGGATAGAGCGGTTGCCAGCGCCCGGCCCACTCCCACACCGCCTGAGCTTGAGGGAAGCCCGGACTTTCCGGCTTCAGGTGGGGCAGCCAAGCCTGCAGCAACCCCGCCGCCACCGCCGCCTGTAGGTGAGCCAGCCCGGGGATCCCTGCCTCCAAGAGGGCCACTACCTCTGCCCGCACTCGTTCTGCCGCCACGTTGGCCAAAAGGGGGGCCCGCTCCCGGATCGCCTCTTGCGTAGCCGGATCCAGCCCAAACCCCAGTTGAGCTGCCTGTCGATAACCCCGCAACAGCCGCACCGGATCGGCGCTGAGGTTGTCGGGGTGGATCATGCGCATCCGGCCCTGGCGAATATCGGCTTGTCCGCCCGTGGGATCCAGCAGTTGCTCCCGTTGCAGATCCAAGGCCAGGGCATTGCAGGTGAAGTCCCGCTGCTCCAGATCCGCCTCAGGGGTGGATCCCACCTGCAGCCCCACGTCCACGGTCAACTTTGCCAACACAATGCGGGCAATCTGCCGTTCGGGATCCAACACCACAAAGCCTGCCCCCAGCCGTCGCGCCACCCCTGCCGCCCAGCCCACGGGATCCACAGCACACATCAGATCCAAATCCACTGGTGCTAAAGACCCCATCCCGTTGTCGCGAGCGGGATCCCCAGCAGCACGGCCCTGCAGCCAAGCCAGGTAAGCATCCCGCAGGGATCCCCCTACCCAATAGCTTTTCTGCGGCAGCCACTCTTGGGGGAAAGGCAGCCGTTGGTAAAAATAGGTCAGCAGCCACTTCGTCAGCAAGGCTTCGCTCGGGCTTAGGGTCATTCCCAGTCAAAACTCCATGAAGATGAGACACCTGGGGTGGTAGGAGAACGCTTCTGGGGGTATGAAGTCAGCGTCCTCGTCTGGTCGCGTCAGCGTTGCAGAGCAACAATGAGCAGAGCAACAATGAAATGCCTGGCGTTCTTCCCTACCGCTCCAGCAGCGAGCTGCCCACAGCAGCAGGGACAAAGGCAGGAGCTGCCAAGCCCGGAGTGAGCAGATGAGGCCGCACCAGCGCCGCCAAGCCAGCAATGAACAGAGGGTCGGTATTTAAGGCGGGCACACGGCGAAAATCGGCAATCCCAGCTCGATGGGCCAGTTCCCGATACTCGATGTCGATCTCCTGCAGGGTCTCGATGTGCTCCGACACAAAGCTAATCGGCACCACCAGCAACTGTTTCACGCCTTGGGATCCCAACTCCAGGATGACCCGTTCGGTATAGGGTTGCAGCCACCGCACCGAACCCACCCGGCTTTGATAGGAGAGGGTGTGGTCATTGGGGCGTCCCACCTGCTGCCAGATCAGCCGCACGCAGGCTTCCATTTCCCGTTGGTAGGGATCCCCGGCCTCGGTGACATAGCTTTCGGGAATGCCGTGGGCGCTGAACAGCACATGCACCCCTTCGGGCTCGGCAAATCCATCCAACTGTTCCCGAATTGCTCTGGCCATCGCCTGCACATACTGGGGCTGATCGTACCAAGAGTAGATCTGGCAGCGCTCGATGTGGGCCAGCTCCGGATCCTCAGCCCAGAGCCGATCCAGCAGCTTAAAGCTGGATCCCGTCGTGCTGATGGAATACTGCGGGTAGAGCGGCAGCACCACCAAGCGGGTGATCCCATCCGACTTGATCTGCTGCACCACCGACTCGATCAACGGATGCCAGTAGCGCATGGCCACATACACCGGCACATCGTAGCCCTCGGCCACCAGGTGGGCCTGCAGTTCTCGCGCTTGCTCAGCAGTAATGCGCCGCAAGGGGGATCCCCCCCCAATGGCCGCGTAGTTGCGGCGGGATTTTTCGGCCCGCAGTGTGGAGATGGCCCAGGCGAAGGCCCGCTGCAAGAAGGGAAACGGCAGCCGGATCAGCTCGGGATCGGCAAACAGATTGTAAAGAAAGGGCTGCACATCAGCCTGGGTCTCTGGCCCCCCCAAGTTCAGCAGGAGCACGCCGCTTTTGGACATAACAAAGCTCATTGCGTTGGCGGTGCGGAGCACCATGTTCTTCTTTATCCACTGTAGGGGCTCTTATCCCCCAGCGGGAAAGTGACCTTAAGTTTTTTTGCAGTCTTTCTCAGCTTTCCCCTCACCCCAGGAGAAACCACCCGATCGCAATCTCACCCAAACCCACAAGTCCGATCTGGGGACTCCGTCCCGCTGTCGCGAACAAAGTCCAAAAAGGGATCCCCGCCCACAAGGGGATCCCCGGCATCAACACCCCATTGCCGCTAAGGAGCAGAGCGCTGTCAGAACTCTTGACCGCGGTAAACCCGCTGCAGGGCCGGAGTGACGGGGTAGCGATCAATATCGGCCAGGCTCAACTTCAAGCGCAGCGTATTGAGAAGTCTCCAGTAGGGGGGCACAAAAGCCTTTTCAGGGATGGGTTGGACGGCAGGAGAAGGATCCCCAGGTCGGGCAACCGTCTCCATGGGGCAGCCGCGGTAGCGGAGCGGACGGGATCCGAGGTGAGCTGAGCGCAGATCTCGGCTGGGATCCACCGTCAAGCCGCGAAACTGGATCGCCCCCGGACGAGAGGCTTCCCGATAGCGCAGATAGCCAGTCCACACCTGAGCAATCCACTCCGGCAAAGCTTCAGGCCGAATGTGATAGCGCTCCGGCAACAGACGGTCGTTGAGAAAACCCATCAGCCCAGACCAAACTTGCCAGAGAAAAGCTCCGACAACGCCAGCAGCGGGAGACAATGAAATCTTCATGGTGGAAGCTGAAAAATGTAAAGAACCCAAAAAACCGCTATGCAGCCAGGATTTGCCGTTGATTATACCAGCCCAGATGCATCGGAACGCTCACCCTGAACCTTTTGGCCTCGAGTTTTTCTGCTCACTGGAAAGCAGAAGCCGGCTTGCGGCCAAGCGCGTTGAGCCACCCAAATCCATCGACTACAATAGGCCCAAGGCTTGGGTGTTGCTTTCTCTTTCCGACCTGTAGCTTGCGGGGATCCCAGAAGCGCACCGACAAGCCAGCTCCAGTAACCATTGCACCTATGGGGATCGACGGATTATGACCTGGCGCGGCGACATCACTCCCATCAATCGGCTGTGGGGATCTCTTCCCTACCTTTTGCCTTTGGTATCGGCTCTGCCCTTGGGCTTTTTGCCCTCTGGGTTGTTTCAATCTCTGCCAGGGCTGATCCCCATTTTTGCGCCTCTGTTTCGTCTGGTGCCCCTGGCCACGGGCTGGCTGGGAATGGGGGTGTCTTTGGCTCTCCTGTTCCTGGTGATCCGCAACACCCGCGTAGCCCATTTTGTTCGCTTCAACACCATCCAGGCGCTGTTGCTCAACATTGCCTTGTTCTTGGTGCAGGTGCTGATGCAGGTGTTCGGCATGCTCTTCGGCAGCCTTGGTCTGGCGGCGATGGTCAGCATTTTGGCCACCACAGCTCTCTTGGGGGTGATTGCCATCACCGTCTACGCCTGGGTGCAAAACATTCGCGGCCACTACGCCGAGGTGCCGGTGCTCTCTGATGCCGCCTATGCCTGGATTCGCTACTAGTTGTCAAGTCCCTGCGGGTCTGGTTGCCGATTTGCCGACCTCATCGGAGCCTAAGCCAACTCTTCAGCTCTCAAGGATTGTGGGAGGCCGGGGTGCCATCGGATTCGAGTTCTAGTCGCGCCAGCAGGACAGAGTCCTTTGTTGGGCAAGCCCTCACCCACCTGGACGCCTCTGGCCGAGTACAGATGGTGGAAGTAGGAGATAAGCCCACGGTTGCCCGTTTGGCCACTGCCCAAGGGCAGGTACGCATGTCAGAAACGACTTTGCAGGCTATTCTGGCCGGTCAAGGGCCCAAAGGAAATGTGGTGGAAACGGCCCGCCTGGCCGGGATCATGGCTGCCAAGCGCACCGCCGATCTAATCCCGCTGTGTCATCCTCTCCCCTTGAGCAGCGTCACCGTGGATCTGAATCCGGATCCCCATCTGCCCGGCTTTCTGATCACCGCTACAGTAAAAACCAACGCCCAAACAGGGGTGGAGATGGAGGCTCTGACGGCTGTTTCCGTGGCCGCCCTCACCCTATACGACATGGCCAAGGCCCTGGAGAAGACGATGGTGATCGAAAACATCCGGCTGCTGCGCAAGTATGGGGGGAAGTCTGGGCCTTTCGAGGCAGAGGATCGGGATAACGCCGAGAAATGCTGAAAGCTTTGCAACAATCAGAGAGGGGTGTTGGGCTAGGGTTGTTGGTGGGCATTGGGGTGCTGCTCTGGCCCATGCTGCGCCAGGGCTATCCCATGACTCACTCCACTCACTTCAACCTCAGTTGGGCCTTTCAGTATCAACGACAGTTTTTCGGCGGGCAGTTTTACCCCCGCTGGCTGGAGTATTCCAACTTCGGCTACGGCAATCCTACCTTTGCCTTTTACCCCCCTCTGTGCATGGTGGCCCCTCTGCCGTTTCGCCTGCTGGAGCTGGATATGCCCGGATCCCTGGTGGCCAGCATGGGCTTGGCGATGGCAGTCTTTGGCGCAGGGCTGTATGCCCTTCTCCGGCAACTCATCCCCTGGGCTTGGGCTCTGGTTTTGGCTCTGGCGGGTATGGCCGGCCCCTATTGGCTGGTGGATATCTATCAACGGGGGGCAATGGGGGAAGTGTGGGCCATTGCTGTCTCTCCCTGGATTTTCTGGGCCTCAGTCCAGGTGATCTGCCGGCCCCAGTCCCTTTGGCCGATTGTGGCCTTAGCCATTAGCTACGGCCTGTTGGCCCTATCTCACTTGCCCACTTTGCTGGTCTTTACGCTAACTTGGCTGCCTCTGCCTTGGGTGCTGGGCCGCTGGGATCCCCTCTGGCCCAGGGTGGGGCGCTGCTACTTGGGGTTTGGGCTGGGGCTGGGGTGGACGGCGTTTTATCTGCTGCCAGCCTTTTGGGATCAGCGCCTCATCCAGGTGGAGTTGGTGAATTTTGTCGAAGAGTACATGCCCCAACATCGCCTGATGCTGAGTGGGCTGACCCGGCTCCAGCCACAACTGACGCAGCACTGGTTTGAAAGCGGCCTGGTAGGGTACTGGATCTGGATGGTGGCCGTTGTCTTGGGTGTTGGAATCCTGATTCTCCCAACTTGGCTGGCCCGCAGGACAAGGGGGATGACCCCGATCCATTCCGTTCGCGCTAACGAGACGGAGTCCTTTGATGCCTTGGGATCCCATGCTCCCCTGGCCAAAGCGATCCTGCTCTACAGCTTGGGGGCCAGCTTGGTGGCCCTGCTGATGATGACGGATTTGCTGGGTTGGCTCTACGAGTGGATTTTGCCCCTGCGGCGCATTCAGTTTTCTTGGCGCTGGATGGCGGTGACGGCGGTAACCGTGCCCTGGCTGTTGGGATCCCTGGCCGCCTGGGGGTGGGGACAAAAGGGCTTGAGGATCCTCTTGATTGTGGGGATAGGTCTGGCCATGGGGATACAAAGCTGGCAGGGCTGGCAGGTCTTGTCCAGAGCCAGGTTTGACCCCCAGACCATCCAAACTTTTCAAGAGCTGTCTGCCGCCAAGCCATTTCCCAATGAGCCCCAGCAGCGACCGGGCATCGCTTTTCTTCACTGGCACTGGATCTTTCCCGATGGGCTGGCGCTGGTGGATGTGCCGGAGTACCGACCTCGCCAAGCAACCCTGCCCATGCCGCCCCCAGAGGTGGATCCGCTGCTGCGGTGGCAAGGCGACATGGTGAACTTTGGACGAGAACAAAGCGATCTGGAGCCACTGTTGGAAGTGGAGCAGTGGCGCTATGGCTACCGTCGTTTTCGGGCCGTTAACCCCACCGATCAGGATCAATGGGTAGTCCTGCGCACTTTTTACTACCCTGCTTGGCGGGTACAGGTGGATGGTCGCCTCACGTCTGCTGAGCACAGCGGAGTGGGGCTGTTGCAGGTGCGGATCCCGCCGGGGGATCATCGCGTGCAGGTGCGCTATCTGGGTACTGCAGCCGAGTGGATGGGGTGGATCTTGACCGGCCTGACGGGGGTGCTGCTGGTGAAGGTGCGGCGGCTGCTTCGTTTGTTGAATTTGAACGGAGCGCAGAGACAAGACACTCCAGAGGAGGCAACAGCATGCTGAGTCGGGTGGCCGATTCCATCTACTGGCTCAACCGCTACGTGGAGCGCGCCGAGAACATCGCCCGCTTCATCGATGTCAATCTCAACCTCATCCTAGACTTGCCCAGCGGTCCCGCCCAGCAGTGGGATCCCATCGTCTACACCACCGGGGATCAGGAGCTGTTTTACCAGCGTTATGGCCAGGCGACCCAAGAAACGGTCATCCAGTTCCTGGCTTTTGATAGGGATTACCCCAACTCCATCCTTTCCTGTTTGCGGCTGGCGCGGGAAAATGCCCGCTCTGTGCGGGAGGTCATTTCTTCAGAAATGTGGGAGCGGGTCAACCGCTTTTATTTGATGGTCAAAGAAGCGGCTCAGCAAGGCCCCCACCTGAGTCAGCTCCATGATTTTTTCACGGAAGTGAAGCTGGCCAGTCACCTATTCGCCGGGGTGATGGATGCCACCATGACCCACGGGGAAGGTTGGCATTTTGGCCAGATTGGCCGTCTTTTGGAGCGGGCAGACAAAACGGCGCGCATTTTGGACGTTAAGTATTTTATCTTGCTGCCCTCTCTGCAGTACGTGGGCACGGCTTTGGATGAGTTGCAGTGGATTGCTTTGCTGAAGTCGGCCAGTGCTTATGAAATGTACCGGAAATACAGCCGCCAGCACCGCATCAATCCCAGAGAGGTGGCCTCTTTCCTGATTTTGGATCGGCAATTTCCCCGCTCCATTCAGTTTTGTCTTATTCATGCGGATCGATCCCTGCACCAAATCACCGGCACCCCAGCCGATACCTGGCGGGATCCCAGCGAGCGAGCTTTGGGCCGCCTGCGTTCTGAGCTGGACTACCTAACCATCGACGACATTATGGAGCAGGGCTTACATGAGTTTCTCGACAAATTGCAGCTACAAATGAACCACGTTGGCGATTGCATCTACGAAACTTTCTTTGCCATTCGCCCCTTGCAACCGTCTGAATCCTCTCTACTCTCTCAACGTCAAGCCCAACTGACATAAACGGCCTCGACTCTAAATGCAACGAGAAAAACAGGACACCTGGCCAATTGGGCTGGATCGGCAGCCGACGGGAGTAGATGAGGCAGCCTTTATTGCCGCCAATGCCACACTGATCGGCGATGTCCAACTTGCGGAAGCGGTGAGCATCTGGTACGGGGCCATCTTGCGGGGGGATCTCTCGCCCATTGTGATTGGCCGCCGCAGCAATATCCAAGATGGAGCCATTCTGCACGGGGATCCCGGACAGCCGACCCTGGTTGGCGAGGAAGTGACCGTAGGCCATCGAGCGGTCATCCACAGTGCCCACATCGAGGGGGGATGTCTGATCGGGATTGGGGCCATTATCTTGAACGGGGTCACCATCGGGGCAGGCAGCATGGTGGGAGCTGGAGCAGTGGTCACCCGGTCTGTGCCACCCCACTCTTTGGCGGCGGGGATCCCGGCCAAGGTTATCCGCACCCTCACCGAGGAAGAGGTCGAGCAACTGCGCCTTCACGCCCAGCACTACGTGGATTTGGCGCTTCAGCATGCCAGCCGCTTTGGCCGGTGGAGCAGAGGTTCGGGCGAGCGGCTCTGAACCTATTTTGCCAGCCGTCTCTCAACAGCCGGGATCCGCGCAGAGCACCCAGGTATCTTTGCTGCCGCCCCCCTGGGAGGAGTTCACCACCAGAGATCCCTTCTTGAGGGCGACGCGGGTCAGCCCCCCTGGGTGAACGTAGATCTCTTTGCCGTAGAGGATATAGGGCCGCAAGTCCACATGACAGGGCTCCAGACAGGGGCCTTCTCCCCGATCCACCAAGGTGGGCACGCGAGAAAGGCACAGGGTGGGTTGGGCGATGTAGTTGCGCGGCTGGGCGCGGATTTTCTCAGCAAAAGCAGACCGCTCTGCCGGTGTAGCCTGGGATCCCATCAGCATGCCATAGCCGCCTGACTCGTTGGCTGCCTTCACCACCAGCTTGTCCAGGTTTTCCAGTACGTACGCCTGATCCTTGGGATCCCAGCAGAGGTAGGTGGGCACGTTGGGCAAAATGGCCTCTTCTCCCAGGTAGTAGCGGATCATCTGCGGCACATAGGCGTAGATCACCTTGTCGTCCGCCACCCCTGTTCCCAAAGCGTTGGCAATCGCCAGCCGCCCTGACCGATAAACCTCAAACAGGCCCGGAACCCCCAGTAGAGAATCGGGGCGAAAGGCCAGCGGATCGATGAAGTCGTCGTCGATACGGCGGTAGATCACATCCACCCGCTGCAGCCCCTTGGTGGTGCGCATTTGCAAATAGCCATCTGCCACCACCAGATCCCGCCCTTCCACCAGCTCCACCCCCATCTGCTGGGCGAGGAAAGAATGCTCGAAGTAGGCGGAGTTGTAGATGCCGGGGGTGAGCACCACCACCGTTGGGTTGGCTAGGTGCGGCACCAGGTTAAGCAGAGTATCCAACAAATGGCTAGGGTAGTCGTCCACCGGGCGGATCCCCATGGTGTTGAACAGGGAGGGAAAGGTGCTTTTCATCACCCGCCGATTTTCCAGCACGTAGGAGATTCCCGACGGACAGCGCAGGTTATCTTCCAACACGTACCAAGTCCCGTCCCGATCCCGCACCAGGTCGGTGCCGGTGACGTGGCACCAAATTCTCCCCGGCGGGTTGAGCCCCACACAGGGCCGCAGAAATCCCTTGGCCGTTTCGATCAGCTCGGCAGGGATCACCCCATCCTTAAGGATCTTCTGGTCGTGATAGACATCGTCGATGAACAGGTTGAGGGCGTGGATGCGCTGCTTGAGACCCTTCTCCAGCCGCTGCCACTCGGAAGCCGAGACAATGCGGGGAATGATGTCAAAGGGGAAAATTCGCTCCGTGCCCTGGCTATCGCCATAGACGTTGAAGGTCACCCCCATTTGAAAGAGGGCCGCCTGCGCCGCCGCTTGCCGCTGCTGCAGTTCCCCTTCTTCCAGAGAATGAATGCGCTCAATCAGCGGGATCGCCTCAGGACGGGGCTGGTTACGCCCCAAAAACAGCTCGTCGTAAAACCCCTCGCCCGGGTCGTAGGCATCAAAACGCACGTCTGGGATCCCTGGAACGCTATCTTCTTCTACTGTTGGGGGCTCTGGATCTGCATAATGTGCTTTCAGCTACTTTTAGCCTGGTAAAAAGAAAGGACTCCGTCCCGCGAACAGTGGGTTGGCCAAACCAGGGGGGGAGCTCTAGGGATCCGCCACCTCAAAGGCCCATAGCCCCCGCTCAGCAGGGATCCGGTGCAACCGTCCGCTGGGAAAACGCCGTTGCAGTTCTGCCCCTTGCTGATCCCATACCCACTCGTTCATGAACAGGGTAAACGGTGGCTCCAGCGCCTGGATGGGCAACACCTCAGGGGAAAACACCGCTACCTTTTGTTCCCGTCCGGCAAAAAATTGGATCCAGCTTTGCCAATAGTGGGGTTCCCCCCAGCCGAAATAGGGGTAGGCAGCGCTGGCGGCCAGATAGAAGCGGTAGTCGGGATCCATTTGGCGAGCTGCCACATAGCGCCCGGTGGCCCCCACATCGTTGCCCTGCGTCCAGCCTTTGTGGACAAAGTCTCCAAAAATGGCCAGGTTCCACCCCCCAATCAGCAGGATTGCCCCCGCCATCGCCGCCGCCGGCAGCCAACTCCCGGCCCGGGATCCCCAGCGTTCCAGGAGACCTGCCAGCACTTGGATCCCTTCCAAGGTTAGATAGGCTACAAAGGGCAGGATCACCAGCAGGCGGGTGTAGTTGGGGGCTTTGGTGATGGCAAAGCTAAAGAGCAAGTAAAGAAACAGGAAACTGCCGATACACAGCCAGTCGTGGGGTTGGCTGCGCTTCTTGAAAAGGCGGTAGAGGCCGGATCCCAGCCCCAGCCAGATCAAAGCCCCCGTCAAGGGATCCACAAAAGCATGGCCGTAGTTGGGATAGATGTAGCCGCGGTCGTGCTGGCCGGGGTCGTTGAACATACTCAGGCCGTTGAAGATGTTGCGCCAGACCGCCTCCTCTGGCGTAGCCGCATTCACCCACATCTGTTGTAACGCCCGCCCTTCCGGGAAAAAGAGAAATTGTTGGCGAGAGTACTCGGCGCTCACCGCAGGTGCTGTGACCGTGGCCACCAGAATGGGCCCAGCCACCAGAAAAAAGCCCAGCGCCGCGGGCACCGTCAGCTTAGCCAGGACCCAGAGGGGATTAGCTTGCTTGTTTTCTCCTCGGAGATCCTCCCGGCCCAGGAGCAGGTACAGAACTCCAAACAGCAACCCCAGCAGGATCACCACCCGCCCCGGCAAATAGCCGTAGAGGGAGAAAGCCGCCGCTCCTCCCCCCAGATAGAGCAACAGGGGATTTTTTTCCCGCACGCCCTTGAGGAGCAAGGCCAGGGCCGCACACTCCACCAGCACAATCAGGTTTTCCCGCATGGCCATGCGGCTGATGCCCAGCAAGGCGTGGTTGGATCCCAAGAGGGCCGCCCCCGCCAAAGCCAGCCGGGATCCCCAAAATGCCCGAAAAAACCCGTAGGCCACCAGAATGGTGACGACCCCGAAGGCGGCATGTACCGTGCGCACATTGAGCAGCGTGACTCCCCCCATCAGCCGCGTCAGGCCGCCGAAGAGGCTGAACATGAAGCGGGGGAAATAGAAATACTCCGGCATCAGCCCAAAGATATCGGGATAGCGCACCCCTGAGGCGCGACGGGCCATGGAGGTGATCACAATCTCGTCAGTATTGATCTGAAAAGGGATGTTGGGCAGGTCGTAGAGGTAGATCGGGGCAAAGACCAACACCAACAGCCCCAGGTGCAACAGCTCCTGTTGCCAGCGCAGCCGCGTCGGATCCCAAGGGGGTTGAGCCGGGGAAAACTGCGCCCAATACAACCCCACCAGCAGGATGCTCAGCAGCCAGAGGCCAATCTGCAGCACGTGGTAGCCAAACACCCCATACCAGAGGATCAGGGCTACCCCCAAGCCCAAGCCGGATCCCAGCAGGGGCAGATACCGGGAGGTCATCACCCTATCCCAAACCGCCATAGAACCGATACGACTGGAATCAGGAACGAATCGATCCCTCTCAGCCTACCAGGCGCAAGATGCTCGACAAAACCAGAACTCAGCTAGAAATCGCAGGAGCCCCGCACTGTACCCGTAGGGTCAGTGCCGGGAGGAATGCGCTTTGATG
>NZ_JANSIK010000120.1:0-6133 GCF_047462035.1 Synechococcus sp. R5-15
ACCTGTCAACAAGAGCGGGTGGCTGCGGCCATTGCTGAAATCCTCTCAGAAAAAACCTGCCCGTAGCACTGGTTATGGTGATTTCAAATTACACTGAAGCAGCTTGTAGATTCCAGACCTCTTTCTCCTTTGGAGAGGGGCCGGGGATGAAGGAGTGATGAGGGGACTGCGGTGTTGTGGAAACGAAGCCGAAAACTAGTTCTTCCACTACTTCAACAGACGGGAAACCTGGGGATCTTCTCCTCAGAGCAGGAATCAAGGCGCCAGGTTCGTTTCCTGCGCCGCTTCCGCTTCACCCGTATTGGGGGGCGGTTTGTCGGGATCGCCCTGTTGGTAAGTATTGCTGCTTTCAACACCGGCAACAATCCCCTGTACTTGTTGCTGGGGATGCTGCTCAGCCTTATTCTCATCAGTGGCACCCTCTCTGATCTCACCCTCAAAGATCTGGAGGTCAGCCGGCAGTTGCCTAGCCGCATTTTCGCCGGCCAGCCTGTCTTGGTGGGTCTCACGCTGGTCAATCGCAAACGGCGCCTGCCCAGCTTCTCGTTGCAGGTGAGCGAACGCATTGAGGGGCTGAGGCGGGAAGATTGGCCTTCCAGCTATGTTTTGCGGGTGGATCCCGGTGCCAAGGTGGACACTTTTTATCAGCATACTTTTTCAAAGCGGGGAGTCTGGCAGTTGCAAGGTTTTGAAGTTGCCACCAGTTTTCCATTTGAACTCTTCCGCAAGGCGGTAGAGATTAGGGATCCCCAAACGGTGATCGTGTTTCCGCGGCTCGCCCCGGTTCAAGGATTGGCGCTGTGGGATCAGCTCAGCAGCGGCAACCAATTGCGCCCCCAGCCTGGTCGAGAGGGAGACTACCTGAGCTTACGGCCCTACCGACCCCACGACGATGTGCGTTCTGTCCACTGGAAGATCTCGGCCAAACGGGATCAACTGATCGTGCGGGAGTTGGAGCGTCCACGAGCCCAGGCCATCACCCTCTGTTTTGAAAACCGCTGGCAGCCCCAGAAAGAGAGGCCCGAGATCCATCGAGACAAGTTGGAGCGAGCTGTAGAGCGCTGTGCCGGGATCCTCTTCTACTTGATGCGAGAAGGTTACCCGGTAGCACTTGTTACGTTACAAGAGCGGACTCCTTTTGGGTCAGACCTGGCCCATCAAGATCACCTGCTGACCGTGTTGGCACGACTTACTTTTGTCGGGGATCCCCAGCTCAGCCCTCCACTGGAAAGAGAACCTGATCCCTCTGTCGAGTTTGACCTCACCCCTCAAGATCGCTGTGTGCTGCTGGCCCATCCTGGCCAGGATGGAAAATCTGCCCCGGCCCATCTCATCCACACGGGATCGCTGTTGCAATTTATCCCAATTGAGTGAGCTTCAGGCCCATTTTGATAGCAGGATCCATCTGAGATTGTTTGGAAAGCTTGGGCGCAGATCCTTGCAAAGCTTTAGGTTAAACTGCTGAAGAAGTGGTGGTTCACTGCTCCAACTTTTGTCGCAATTCTGGAATGGCCCGCCGCATTTGTCGATAGCCCTCCTGAATAATCGGATCTGCTTGATGAAAATCGAAGATCCCATACTGGCTCAGCTTGGGTTGTAAGAGCAAATCCGGCGGATGTTCGGCTAAAACACTGCGGGTAACGATTTGCTCCATCACGTTCAACGTCTTGCCAATAACGTCGAAAATATTGGGACCAGAGGGCTCATCTGGAAACCATTGGCTAATTTTTTCTTGGATCCCTTGTTGTAGGGATTGATAGCGTTTGCGAATGCGGGTGATGAAGTTGGTTTCTTCTTCGATCACTTCTCCTTCAGCATTCAAGCGCTGTCGCCGTTGAAGGGTTTCTTCCACCTCTGTTTCTTCCAGTTGCGACTCCACATCCGCGGGATCCACATGGTTGAGATTGACCGCGATGACAACATCGGCCCCCATCTCCCGCACCACTCGCACCGGCACCGGATTGACAATGCCTCCATCTCCGAGATAGCGCCCTTCGTGGTGAAAGGGAGTGAAAATTCCTGGGATAGAGATGCTGGCCCGCACGGCATCTGCCATTTTGCCCGAACGCAACAGCACCTCCTGGCCTGTGATCAAGTCGGTAGCCACACAGCAAAAGGGGATCCCGGCCTCTTCAATACACAGCTCTTGCAAATGTTCTGTCAGCAGCTCATTAAATTTTGTTGCCATCCAGCAGGCCACAGGTGGGAAAGACCACATCAAACAAAGACAAAATCATCTTCCAGTTAAGATCTCGCACAAAGTCTTCCAGCTCATCCAGTTCTCCCGCTGCATAAATGGCTCCCACAAAAGCGCCAATGCTCGTCCCAGCAATGTAGTCAACGGAGATCCCAGCCCGCTCTAGAGCTCGAATCACACCAATATGAGCCCATCCCCTCGCTCCGCCGCTGCCCAGTGCTAATCCCAGTTTCTTGCCCATGATTGCTCCCTCAAAAAGAGACCCAAAAGACCTCAAGAATCCTAAACCTTGCTCCCTCTAACAATTAGGTACCTGCCCTTTCCCGCAGATCGGAAGGCAGATAACTGCGTTCCCCTAAGATTTCCAGAAGGGGGCCATAGCGGTCGAACTTGACCACGCTGACCGAGGCGGCCAAAACCTCAATGCGATCCCGGTAGCGACCCAGGTCGATGCCCAGCAGGCTGCAGAGAATGACCCGAATGGTGGCTTTGTGGGAGACGATCAAGACGTTGCCATGGGTCCATTTTTCCTGGATCTCAGCCACAACCGGCATAGCCCGATTGGCAATTTGCACAGCGGTTTCCCCCCCTGGGGGCGCGTTCCAGGCTGGCTCGGTCATCCAGCGCCAATAGGCTTCTGGGTAGGCTTCTTGCGCCTCAGCGTGGGTTTTGCCCTCCCACTCGCCGTAGTGAATTTCTCTTAGGCCCTCTCGAATCTGCATCTGCAAGCCAACTTTCTCGGCCAGGGGGCTTAGGGTAGCCAAGGCGCGCCGCATTGGGCTGACGTAGAGAGCTTGCCAAGGGATCCCAGCATAGGCTGCGGCAAAGGCTTCTGCCATTTGTTTGCCTTCGGGGGTGAGTCGGGATCGAGAGCGCCGCAAAAGCTGCCGGAACGGCTGTAGGGAGTTTCTCCGTGTCTAAGGAGGTAAAGTCTCAGGCTCATGGGAAATATGCTTATGGGAGCGAACTTTGCCACTCTAGCTGCCCAACTTTAAGCTCTCCTTATCCCCCTTCGGGGCGGTGGTTGGTGGTGGGGATGTAAATGCGGCTACCTGCCCACTGCAACTTTTCCCGCAGAGTGCGAAAGTAGGAGAGCTCTTTTTCCAGGATCATCAGCTTGGCCGGTGTAGGTGCTTGCTGAATGTGAACCCACTGGCCGGGATTCACCGACTGAGCCAACACGCCATCTGTCCACAGGCGGGTCAACCCTTCGGGATCGGCAAGAGGCCAAATGTCCACCCTGGCTGTGCCGCTGATGACAATAGGACGGCTAGACAAACTCAGGGGACAAATAGGGGTGATGATGATGGCGTCGAGGGTGGGCTCGAGGATGGGGCCATTGGCTGCCAGAGTGTAAGAGGTGGATCCCGTCGGTGTGGCCACCAGCACGCCATCCCCGTGGTACTGATCCAAAATCTCTCCGTTGACCTCGATCTCCATGATCGCGGCAGGCAGCCGTTCTCGGTTGATTGGCTTCAGGCAGATCTCATTGAGGGCATAGTAGACTTCGCTGGCCGGACGGCCTTGCGACTTTCCCTCTCCACGGGCGGCCAAGGGATCCCCTTGCCCCAACTGCGGCTGTTCCCAAATCTGGGCTTGCAACATCATGCGGGCTTGCAAGAAAAAATCCCCTGCCTGAATGCGATCCCAGGGATCCTGTTGCAGCACCCGCTCCGACTGGGCCAAAAACCCCAGCCTACCCCCCACTTTGATTGGCAAAATCGGGATCCCATAGGAGGCTAGGTATCGTGCCGCCGCCAACACCGAGCCATCTCCCCCCAGCACCACTGCCAGATCGATGGGATCCGAGGTGGCCTCCAAAAAGACTGGGTAGGGGTTGTGGTGCAAGCCAGTGGGAGCTGTCAACACCGTAACACCGCGCCGGCGCAACTGCTCCGCACACCTCTGGCAGGCGGCTTTGCTCTCCCGATCCCCCTCTTTGTAGGCAATCACCACCAAGCCCAAGTCCATGGTCAACCTCATCAAGGGATCCCTGTCGATTGTCCCCTTCTTCAGACTGGGGATTGCTCAGGATAATCCAGACTATCCCCCCCAAAGTTAACCAGAAAATGTTCTCTTGGACGGTGAAACCGATCACCGCAGCTCTCCCTTGAGCGTCACTGCCCCCGCCAGAGCTTTCTTCTACAACTTTTAAGTAACAGTTAAGTAAATCTGAGAAGTCACCTTGAAGAATCAACCGAAAACCCCGCCATTTCCAACAGATGGCCCCAATCCGGATCCCTGAGTTCAGCCACCGGCGTAGGCTGGTGCAGACCTCAGCAATTCGGTTTATGGTATGGACATTCCCCCTGCAATTCCTCTTCTCCAAGCTGCAAACCCATGACCGCAGATCTCACCAACCGCATTTTGGGCAACCGCTACCAGCTGATTCAAGAAATTGGTAGCGGTGGTATGGGATCCGTCTTCCGCGCCTTAGACTTACACAACAACGGCCAAGAGGTAGCTGTCAAGATCTTATATGCCCCCATGCTGCTGAGCCGGGGCGACTTCCAGACAGACTTGCGCCGTCGCTTTGCCGAAGAGATCCGCGTTAGCACCCTTCTGGGGCAGCATCCTCGCATCGTCAAGGTTTTGGATCACGGCCAAGAGGGGGAGCAGGCCTACTTGGTGATGGAGTACCTCAAGGGGCAGGATCTGGGCAAGCTGATCCGAGAAAAAGGGGCTTTGCCGGTTCGACAAGCCGTTCGACTAGCCTTGCAGGCCTGTGAGGGGCTGCACTTTGCCCACACGTTTCAGGCCAAGGTAGAGGGTCGCGAGATTCGAGGCGTTATCCATCGCGACATCAAACCCAGCAACCTCTTCATCGAGCAAGTTTTTCAAAATGGCAAGCTTATCCCCCAACTGAAAATCCTCGACTTTGGCGTGGCCAAAACCCTGGCGGATCACACCCTCAGCCTGGGCACCCAAAAAGGGGGAAGATTTATCGGCACAGCTCGCTACGCCTCTCCCGAACAGATACGGGGCAAAGCCTTGGATGCCCGCTCGGATATCTACTCCTTTGGGGTAGTGCTCTACGAGATGCTGACGGGATCCATGCCCTTTCAGCTGGAAACCGACTCCCTGCACAGCTGGATCCACGCCCATTGCTACGAAAGCCCAATCGAGATCAACCCGAAGGCAGCCCCCCAGCCGATCCCACCCCCTTTAGCAGCCGTGGTGATGGATTGCCTGAAAAAAAACCCAGACGAACGACCGCAAACGATGCGGGAGCTGGGGGAACGACTGCTGCAAGCCTATGACCTGACGGCAACCACCCAACTCTCTAGTGGCCAAGCCAGCACTGTGATCCTGCCCACCGGCAGCGCTAAGGCTCAACGGGATGCTCCACCCTCTTCTGACCCCAAGCCACCAATCCAAACCACCCGCAATACAGGATCAGCTTCTAGAGCCTTTGAAGATATCCGCGATGAGGATCTGGATCTCATCGAAGATGAGCCGGTCTCTCCCCCCTCCCCAGGTGCAGGGATCCCCTATTACATCACCGAGCGGGAACCCTCCTCAGCAGAAGCTCTGCCGGAAACACCGGATCCCTCTCCCCAAAGTGGGGGCGAAACTCCCAAAACGCTCTCCACAGTGATCCCAGCCAGCAACGCTCTCCCGACCGTTCAGGATCCCCCTGTCGCTCGCCCTGCCACGCCGGCACGAACCGATACTCCCCGCACTCGCCCTCTGCGGCAAGCTGCCCCCCAAACGGTTCTGCAACCTTCCGACAGCAACCTGAAGTGGGTTTTGGCCGGGGGATCCCTGGGCGTTATGGCTTTGCTGGCCGCCTTTTTGCTGTGGCCACGCCCAACGATCCGCGATAGCCGGGAAGAACCGGATCCGATCCCTACCGCTGAAGTAACCCCAACACCTACACTCGAACCTGCTCCCACTCCAACGCCGACACCCACCCCGACTCCGACACCGGCACCC
>NZ_JANSIK010000121.1:0-17593 GCF_047462035.1 Synechococcus sp. R5-15
GAGATAGGCAGGATGCGATCGCTCCTTTCCTGAACCATGTTCAGGAGAGTTCAGCGTGAATGTATCAGCTACGGAAAAGACTCAAGTGCCTTTTCTACAGAGGGGTAGATCTCGTAAATGGCATCCAAGCCGGTGATGGAGAAGAGCAGCTTGACCTGCTCCTGCAGGCTGCAGAACTTGAGTTGATAGCCTAAAGTGCGGCAATGGCGATGCGCCCAAACCAGAACCGACAACCCCATGCTGTCGATCAGGCTAACCTGACTAAGATCCAACAAGAAATGCCCCGGTTTCTCGGTGAGAATTTGGCTTAGCTCTTTCCGTACCTCGCGGGCAATCGCGGCGTTGAGCCTTTCACTGTGCAATTTCACAACCGTAACAGGGGATCCCTTGTGGCTGAGCTGGATGAAGACATCCATGAAAAGCCCGTCAGGTTTGAGGGGGGATGGGCACAGGCACGATGCAACCAGACTGATTTTGAATTGCTAAATCACCATGAGTATGAGTTTGTCCTCCCTGGGCTTCTCTTGCAAGCATTCTTGGACACTTTTCCCTTACAGGTTAGAACTGGCATGAACGGGATCCCTGCCTGGGCTGGAGATGCTGCCGCCCTGAGTCTATTGGTTATGCAAGTGCCGATGCTGGCGGTGCTGCTGGCGCGGCTGCTGCCCTCTTTGCGGCGCCCTTCCCCTCTGCCTCCCGGTCAGCCTGGGATCCCTTTGCAGCCGGGCTTGGTCAGCGTGTTGTTGCCCACCCTCAACGAAGCCGAGCGCATCGATCCCTGCCTGGAAGGATTGCACCAACAGAGCTCCGTCCTGCGGGAGGTGCTGGTGGTGGACAGCCGCTCTCAAGATGGCACCCCCGAAAAAGTGCTGCAGATGGCCAAGCGGGATCCGCGCTTCCGTCTGGTAACCGACGATCCCTTGCCCAACGGATGGGTGGGCCGCCCCTGGGCCTTGCACTATGGATTTCTCCAGTCGGATCCGGCCTCTGAGTGGATCCTGGGCATTGATGCCGATACCCGTCCCCAGCCAGGATTGGTGGAGCGCCTGCTGGAAACTGCCCAGGCCCAAGGTCTGGATCTGATCACCCTGGCACCGCAGTTTATCTTGCAGCACCGGGGGGAAGGCTGGCTGCAACCGGCTCTTTTGGTAACCCTGATCTATCGCTATGGGGCAGCCGGAGACACCGCCACCCTGCCGGAACGGACGATGGCCAATGGGCAATGTATGCTAGTGCGCCGGTCGGTGCTGGAAGCGATGAATGGCTACACAGTGGCGCGGGCTTCATTTTGTGACGATGTGACCCTGGTGCGGCAGATTGCGGCAGCCGGCTTTAAAGTAGCTTTTTACGACGGTCGGCACCTGCTCAAGGTGCGCATGTACACTTCTTTTGGCGAAACTTGGCGAGAGTGGGGCCGATCCCTCGATTTGAAAGATGCCACCCCTGTGGCCCAGTTGTGGGGGGATATGGCGCTTCTCGTCCTGACCCAAGGGATCCCTGGGCTGGCGGCGGTGGGTTTACTGGGCATGATCGGCTTAGGGCTTTCCCTCTCCCTGACGGAGCAATTGCTGTTGGGGCTGAACTTGGGGTTGCTTGCCCTACGGTTGGGTGTGCTCGTGGGGATTCGCGGCTCCTATCAAGACCCCCCCTGGACGTTTTGGATCTCTCCGCTGGCGGATCCCTTGGCCGTTCTGCGGATAATCCTATCTGCCCTCAGCCGGCCCCGCTCTTGGCGCGGGCGCACCTACTAGGAGAGCCCTCAATCGGCTATTGCCTCGGGATCCACGCCCAACTCCCGCAATTTCGCGGCTAGGCGCTGCTGTTCCAGACGGGCTTGTTCGAGAGCTGCCTCTGCCGCCTCGGCCCGTTGCCGTTCCTGTTCAGCCCGCTGCCGCTCCTGTTCGGCCCGCTGCCGCTCCTGCTCTATATGTTCACTCCCCCACAGCAGCAAACTCCCATCGGCAGTCCACCAACGCAACCAGTTGGCTTTGGTCTCGGCTTTTTGTCCCCGCCACACCCCCAAAAACAAGCCAATCTCCGGGATCCAGTAGCGACGGTTTTCATCCGCCGATACAGGGGTATAGCGGCCATTCTCCAGGCGGTAGACATCCAGCTCACCGGTTTTGGGATGAAAGATTACATAGACAGGCACCTGCAAAATGCGCTCGTAGAAATACCATTTTCCATAGGGATAGTGGGGATTGATGGAGTACTCGCCGCCCTCGGTTTCGGAGATGAATTCCATCACAATCGCCGGGGGATCCCCTTCTAGGTGGGGGGTATAGCTGCGGCGGATCTCTCCTTCGGGAATCGGCTGTACTGCGGGCACATAAACCCAGTCGGGGGCTTTCACCACCACCTTGTCCCCGACAGTGCTGCAAAGGCCAAAGTTGGAGGCGATCAAAGCCTGGGCAGGGATCATCTGAGCGAGTTCCAATGCCTCACGCAGAGCAGCAGCCAAAAGGGGCTGTAAGGTGCTTTCCACAGGCTCATCCGGCAAGGGAAAGTCTTCCGGCAGTTTTTCCCATCGAATGGGAGGTAGGGGCGGGGTGAGCCGAACAGGAGAGAGGGTCATGGCTTAGGATACTCATGGTGATAAGGTACATGAATGCCTTTTGAATAACTCAAAGCACTTGCTGATATCAACCCCAGGCAATTCCACAGGGCTGTTGCAGGCTAGGACGGATTCAGTCATCTCGACTGCCAATCCATACGGTTGAGATATGCTTGGGGGCAATGAGCAAGTTTTTCGGCGTCTTCCTTGGATTCAGCAAGAGAGCGTATGCCAGAGCCTGAACCCTCTTCTGCCCACATTCTGGTGATCGAAGATGAAGCTAAGCTGGCTCGTTTTGTGGAAACGGAGCTGACCTGTGAGGGATATCGAGTCAGCGTAGCCAGCGATGGCATGGCCGGGTTGAGGGCAGCCTGCGACCAAAACCCCGACTTGGTGCTGTTGGACTGGATGTTGCCCGGCATCTCAGGTTTGGAAATTTGTCGGCGACTGCGCTCAACGGGCAACCGCGTGCCGGTGGTGTTGATGACCGCCAGAGATGAGGTGGCGGATCGAGCAGCGGGGTTGGATGCCGGGGCGGATGATTACGTGGTCAAACCCTTCAGCATTCAGGAGCTGCTGTCTCGGATACGGATCTATTTGCGGCAGCCAAGGCGATCCCGCGACGGCCAGTTGGTGTTCATGGATCTGATTCTGGATCCCGTAACGCGGGAGGTAACCCGGGGAGAGCGACAGGTGGAGCTGACGGCCAAAGAATACGACCTGCTGCGCTACTTGATGGAACATCCCCGTCAGGTGCTCACCCGCCAACAGATCTTAGAGCATGTGTGGGGCTGCGACTTCACGGGCGACTCCAATATCATCGAGGTCTATATTCGCTACTTGCGCCTCAAGATCGAAGGCCCAGGGGAGAAGCGCCTTATCCAGACGGTGCGCGGGGTAGGCTACGTGTTGCGCGATTGACATGCCCCCCGCCCCAAAGAGCAAGGATTCTGGTTCCTAGTTCTGCGACAGCACTTAGCTGTATCAGGTTTCCCCTCCACGACGGCGGTGCCTATCTCCCCAGTCGTTCCCCCAAGCGCTCCGCGCCGCTAGCGTGAAAGACTTGGCCAAGTGGTGATTTCTCACCAAGTTCTGCACCTGCAAGTCCTCATAAACCACAATGTCGTGAGACATTCCCACACACTGGGCTAGCTCAATAACCCGGTCTCTACGCTGGCGCCAGACTTTGATTTGGTTGAAGTGTACCTCGCCAAGCCGCTTCCTCTACTTGTGGTAGTTGCTGTATTGAGGTTTTACCCCCTTCCTATTCACGCCAGCGGGCCGTGGGCCTAACTTTCTGCTCAGTCTTCTTTGCTGTTGCTTCAATCTCCTTTCGGCACGACGCAAAAACTGGAGACACGGCACAGCTTGCCCACTGCTGTCGCCCACATCCAGCCCCACCACCTGGCCGGTGTACTCTGTCATCCAAGGCTTGGTACTGCGCTGGAGTGGCGTTGAGGAGTTTGGCTTCTCTGACCAGCGTGGGTGTATCTTATTGCAGGTCTAACAGGGCAAAAGCCGTCCTGGAAGGGCGGGGCTTCAGGCCTAGCTTCTTGGTAAAGTTTGGAACTGCCCGCATTCGGGATTGCCTTAAACTTCTCTTAAATCCTGTTTCACAGGTAACTGCTAGCATGAGGCCAACTTCACTCCCACCCCCGGAAAGGAAGGCCTTTATGAACTGGCTGATGCTGCTTGGTCTGCTTTGTCTTCCTGCCTCTCTGTTTTCGTTTGTTGAGTATTTGCGCTCCCAAAGGTTGGTTCAACAGCTCTCTGCAACTCGGTTGCTCAAGATAGCCGAGCTTCGCCATCTCGGTCAGACCAACCCCCAGGCAAAAGGAGCAAACTTGGCTCAAGTTTACGGCAGGGTTGTGTGCGATCGGCCTTTGGTATCGGAACTTTCGCGACAGCCTTGCGTCTACTACAAGTCTGAGATCTCTTGGGAGTATGACGAGATCGAATGCTATCGAAGGTATTTGAATAGCCAAGGCGATGTAGCGTATAGCGAACGGATCAGCGAAGGCGAATATCAGAACGCTCTACGCTTGGGATCCCGAGCAAAATCCTATCCGGGGGAGATGGTCGGGAAAAAGCCCGGCTTGGGCTACTCTGACTCCGGTTCTTTTCAGAAAAGGGTTGATCCCGACTACTCTAATTCTTTTCCACAAAAGCCCAACCCTGGCTACCCCGGTTCCGGTTCTTTCCAGAAAAAGCCTGGTTACCCCGACTACCCCCAGCAGCTTGGCTCTCCAGGCTATCCTCAAAAATCGCCGTTTTCCGAAGTAAGCTCTCCCCAAAAACACTACGCCAACGTGTATTACGATCCGAGCACAGGTCGGGAATATCTCCTTGAAAGAGAGACGAGAACGAGAGACGAAACCCTTCACTCGGTGGTTCGCCAGATCCCTTTTTTCATCGAAGACGAAACTGGAAGGGTGAGGGTGGATCCCACAGGTGCGGAGATAGAGGCTATGTCGGTTGTGGATGAGCATATTTTTCCAGGAAAAGGGCCCAGCCGGTTCAACTTCAATCTCAAGCGCTACCTTTCCGGAGTGAGAACAGAAAATCGCTCCACCCGAGCTTTTATCTATAAGGAATGGGTGATTCCGGTGGATGCGATGGCGTATACCATGGGGCAGGTGCGTTTTGAGGCAGGGGATCCCGTGATCCGAAAACCCCTTTCTGGGGAAAGGTTTATGATTGCCCCCAAATCCCCTGAAGCCCTCTTGGAAGAGCAGCGCTCCAATGCCAGCAGCTACCTGGTGGGATCCGTCGTCCTGCTGGGTATCGGCATTTTCACCGTGCTCCACCTGCTGCAATCCCTGCAGCCTTATCGCTAGTTCCTGCCCAGGCAGAGGGAAGCCTACTGCCACTCACAACGACAAACCCAGCTTGAGCCCAAGCAGGGCATGGGCAAACAGTACACATAGAATGAGGCTGCCCACATAGGCATGGGTGGTGCGCAAAGCAGCGCGGTTGCCCCCAAAGCCGCTGAGGGACAAAGCTCCATTCACCGCCAACAACAGCAACACCAGGGATCCCGTCCAAAAATGGGGGCTGCTCAACAGGGGCTTCCCTTGCATCACCAGAGAAAGAAGGCCGCCAGTGTAGCCCAAGGCAATGAAGGTGGCCATCCAGGGGGCCAATTTGCGGTGGTCAAGCAGAGGCTTCTGGGCCGCTTCCGGCAGGGATCCCTCTGGCGCTGTGGAGGCGGCTGCCAGACGCAAGGCCCGTCCTCGCCACCCAGTCAGGCCGACAAAGCTGCCCATCACCACCACCACGATCCCCATCATCAAGGGGTGACCCCATTGCACAATGGGTTGGGGCAAGTTAAGGCCGGCAAAAAACTGGGCTACGGGCTGCAAGGTGGCGGCTAACCCATCCGAAGCTGCCGACAGATCCGGCAAGGCCAAGCTCAACAGGTTCATGGCGCTCCCTCTACCTCCGCAATAAATCTACAGCTGCTTAACAAATCTACAACACCCCAATTCTAGAATGGGAGGACATCAGTGATCTCCCTCAATTCGTTGAAGGGAGGACGTCAGCTGACCCATGCCAGCGGGAAGCTTCTGGTGGGCACCTGGCAGCGGTAGAATGTCTGACGATGAAGCTGTGGTTGTGGGCGGCTCTCCCGCCACTGAGTGCTGAGCAAAACGGAGTTGTTGAGATGGCCAAGTTGTTGTTGGGGGATCAAGCCTTTGAGGTCGAGCTGCTGACGGATGTGCCCACCAATTGGCCGGGAATTAAAGTCATGTCTAAGGGGGCCAAGCTGGACATTCCAGCGGGAACTGTGGTGAAGGTGGAGGCCGAGGATGACCACATAGCCGGCTCCTATAAGGTGGTCTATCGTTTGGCGCCTGCCTATCCCCGCAGCTGGCGGCTACTCCTGGAGCGGGAGAGCGTCGCCACGGCGCCTCAGGTGGCATCGGCTCCAGAACCAGAGGTTGCTCAGGCCAGCAGCTCAGAAGGAGGGCTGCCCAATAGCGATAAAATCTTCGCCATCAAGGTATCCGGCCTCGTGGGAGGAGGTGTGCGCAGAAGTGTTGTCGAGTACAAAGTGCCCTTCAGCCGCCTTTCCCAAGAAGTGAAACGGATCACCCAAATGGGAGGCAAGATCGTCAGCATTGCCGAGTCCAATCTGCTAAGCACCCTTGAGTAGCGGGCGGCTTCCTGGGAGGTTCTGGGTTCTTTCAGGCCACCCGTCCAGGCCGTTCTGGTTCAAACAATTTCAACGAGGGATCCCTGTAGAAAGCATGCGGCGATTTCTCCCCTATCCCCAACTTGAGGATGGGGTGGTAGGCTGGCGTTGGTTTTGCCGTTGCCTGGAAGGCTGCCTTTTCCTGCTGTCCTGGGGGTGGGCTTTGGGTAGGAAAAGGCGTTCCGGCGAGGGCTGAGCTTTTGCAATTGGGAGTGGGGAGTGAGGCCATGACATCTCGACGACAGCCGACGCGCTTGGGAGGGTCGATGCCCCAAGGCCATGCAGGCTTTGGGTCAGCAAGGGGATCCCAGCCGTACCCCTCGCCCACTCCACGACAAAGCTTTTCCTCTTCCTCTCGACGTCCGCTGGCCAAGTCTCGACCGAGGTTACTCCCCTTCTTAAGCTTGCTGGTGATCCTGCTGGGATTTGGGGCTGGGGCCCTGGTGGCCTGGGCAACTGCTCATCCCGACTGGGTCAGCCGCCTGCCGGGGCTCTCGCCACCTCTAGCGGAGATCCCTGCCCCCCGCGCCCACGCTAAAGCGGCTCAACAGCGCTTGCCCATCTCCTTAGAGACCCAACTGGAGCGGGATCCCTTTGCTTTGGATCCCTTGGCCAGCCTTTCTTATGTGCCCGCCATCATGTATCACGATGTGGTGGCTGGCCGCAAGCAGGTCTGGTTCGACACTACGGCGGCGGAGCTGCGGCAACACTTTGAGGCCATTAAGCAGGCGGGGTTGACCCCCATCCACATCGACCAACTGTACAAACACCTGCGGGACGGGGATCCCTTGCCCGAAAAAGCCATTTTGCTCACTTATGACGACGCCTACCTGGGCCTGTACGAGAACGCCTACCCCCTTTTGAAGGAGTACAACTACCCCGCCACCTACTTTGTGCAAACCGGCTTTGTCGGCGTGCCCACCAGCAAGGATCACTTCACCTGGGATCAGATGCGGGAGATGGATGCCAGCGGGCTGATTGACTTTGCCGCCCATACCGTCAACCATCCTCCTGATCTGCGGGTGCTAGACGATGCCCGCCTACGGCGAGAGGTGTTTGACTGCAAGGCCAAGTTGGAGCAGGAGCTGGGCCACCCCATCCACTACTTCGCCTATCCCGAAGGCAACCGGGACGAGCGGGTGAAGCAATACCTGGCCGATGCCGGTTACCGGATGTCTTTTACGATGGATCCCGGTTTTACAGGACAATCGCCCAACTTGCTGGAGGTGCGACGCTTTAACCAGTTTCGCCTCACCGAGGCCATTCTTGGCGCCCGCACCTTTAGCCTCAGCCGCAGCCTCGACTACTGGCTGGATGTGACGCAGCCTCTGGCTCTGACCGACGAGATCATTGACGGGGTGCGGGTGCTCACCATCCGCGGCGGACGGGCAGCCACAGTGCACGCAGAACGGCGCTACGAAGTCAGGACGTTGGTCCAGCGCTACCAGGCCGATGCTGGCATTAACGGCAGCTTCTTCTCCATCCCCTGGATCAACTCCGCCAGCAACGTCATGGTGGGGCCGGTGATGGCTGCCAACCACAAGACCTTCATCCCCGGTCGCCCCGAAGATGACCAGGCAATCCGCGGCCGGCCGCTGGTGCTGCTGGGCAGGGATCGCCTCCGCTTTGTGCCCTTTGATCCCGACACCATGACCCACTTGGAGAACATCCGCCAGTTGATGCCGGATGTCACAGATCTGTTTGTGGCCGGTCTATGGCTGGTTAAGGATGGCCATGCCCTCTCTCCGGCGGAGATCAACTCGTTCCGCCTTGCCAGCGCTGCTGAGTTTCGCCCCAGAGCTTTCTTTGGGGTAGATGACCAGGAGCGGGTGGTGATCGGAGTTACCAAAACCCACGTCAACGCCGCCATCCTGGCCAGTCTGCTGCCCAAAACCGGGATCCGGGAAGCCGTGCTGCTGGACTCTGGCTTTAGCACCTCCCTGGTCTACCAAGGGGAGATCCTCGCCACCGGCCATGCCGGTCCCAACCAGCCCAGCCGTCCTGTGCCCCATGCCATCTTGCTCTACGACCTGACTCGCCTTTGGCGGGAGGATCCCCATCCCGAGGCCAAGGCTGGCTCTGAGGGAGATCGGCTGGAAGGGCTGGTGCAACTTTTGCCGGCTAGCGACCAAGATGCAGCCAAAGCCCAGCTAGAGAGCGTCTTGGCCAGCCAACGCACTTTGAGGCGGGGGGATCGGGGGGCGGCGGTGGTGGCGGTGCAACTGGGGTTGAGCCACCTGGCCACTCAGCAGGGACGGCTGGATCTACTCCCTTCGGGCCCTGATGGGGTGTATGGTCAAGAGCTGGCCCAGGCAATGGCGGAATTGGTGCTAAAAGAGCCCAGCGATGGGTCAGAACCTGTTGCTGAGGGATCCCTTCCTCAAGCCACCCCTACCCCCCTGGTGGCCGGAACGGCGACAGCCCGCCAAGGGGTGGACATCATCGATGCTCAACTGCTGCGGCGTCTGCTGGAGCGCGTTAACTTGGCCTCTCCCTCGGTACTGGTGGATACGCGCTTGGAACGGTCAGCCTTGCTCCTAGAGCGCAAGCCGGAGCGTAAGCTGCTGCCCAGCGCTTCTGTCCAACCCCACACCGGTGCTCCCAGCCCGACCTCCGGGTTAAGTCGGTAATCTGCGATACAGCCATTCCGCAACAGAGGGTCTATCCTGGCCGAAGAAGTCCGGCTTGCCTCTAGCCCTGGGGGCTAAGTTTGCTGTTTACCCTGCCGGTGGTGCTTAGGAGAGGTGTGCTGAGGGAGGTCATGACATCTGCTGCTGAAGGGGGGGCCGAGAACCCTGGGGCGACCTGGGTAATGGAGAAGCGGATTCTCGGCAACCCGGCTGATCCCCTGCGGTCGGCTGCCCAGCTCGAGCCGGGCATGTGGGTACGGCTGTTGTATCCTCCTTCTGTTAAGGGGAGGCTGGGGATCGTCCTCACCCGTGAAAACCGCGACCGCTGGCTGGTGACTCTGGCCGGTGAGGGAGAAGAGGTGGTCCTGTCCCTGGCGGCACGGGAACTGGTACCCCTTGGCTGAGGTTGTCAAGGATATCTTGGCGAGGGCTGGTTCTGTTATCCTGCTCTCAATGCGGTTTTTCAGGTCGCTGCTCTATGGTTGCTGCTCTGGCCTTCAACCCTTCCTCGGATCCCCCTCGATCGCTTCTGCCCGAGGAGATCACCTGGCTGGGCAGCCTCACCTACAATGAACAGGGCCTGATCCCGGCCATCGTGCAGGACTACCTGGACGGAACAGTGCTGATGATGGCCTGGATGAACCGGGAATCGCTGCAAAAAACCCTGGAAACAGGCCGCACCTGGTTTTGGAGCCGCTCGCGGCAGGCGTTGTGGCCCAAGGGGGAAACTTCTGGCCATGTGCAGTGGGTCAAGCAAATCCGCTACGACTGCGACGGCGACGCCCTGGTCATCCTGGTGGAGCAGGTGGGGGATGCAGCGTGCCACACGGGAGCGCGCAGTTGCTTCTTCCGCCCACTGCCAGGGGATCAAAGGGATCCCATCCCGGCAGCAGATACTCTGTCTCAGGTGTTTGCCGTGGTCAAGGCCCGCCAGGCAGATCCCCGTCCCGATTCCTACACCAGCAGCTTGCTAGCCAAGGGGGAAAATGCCATTTTGAAGAAACTTGGCGAGGAGACGGCTGAGGTGGTGATGGCGGCTAAGGATCAAGACCGCGTGGCTTTGGCCCGTGAGATGGCCGACCTCTGGTACCACTGCCTCGTGGCCCTTGCTCACTATCAGGTAGATGTTAGGGATGTCTATCGCCAGCTCCAAGCCCGCCGTTCCGCCAAGTGAAAGGGCCATGTCCCCCGAAGGCGGCGCCCCTGATCTTCTGGATCCCTCCCTGGACAAAGCCCACCTGGATTTACAAGCCGCGCGCTGTGGCCAAGTGGATCTGGAAACCGATCGGGAGACCTTGGCCCGTTACCTGAGAGGCCATGCCCAGTGGATCCAGCGGTGCTTCAGGCCATTGCAGGTGGAAGCTTTGTCCGCCGAGACCTACCGGCTGCAGTTTTTTCGCATGGGCGGCCTTGGGTTTGAGCTGGAGCCCAGTTTTGGGGTGAGGATCTGGCCGGATAAAGATTACCGGTTTTGTCTGACCTCGATTGAGTTGCCCGGCGATGAAGGAATGCCTTACCGGGTCAGCTGCCAAGCCGATTTCCAGCTGGAGGAGCTGCAGGGATCCCTGAAAGACCTGCCCACAACTCGTGTTCACTGGTCTCTTCATCTGGAGATTGGGCTGGCTTTGCCTAAGTTTTTGCAGGTTTTGCCCCGCAAGTTGGTTTATCGGGTGGCCCGTCAAGTGGTGCAGCAGGTAACCCGCGGCCTCAGCGATCGCTTTACCGACAATGTCTGCCGGGATTTCTACCGCTCCATTGGCCGTCCAGATTGCCCCTATCGCCTAGTTGTTGTGGAAGAGAAAGCATGATACCCTGCAAGCGGGATCAGTTGCCGGTCGGCTTTTGAGCCTTGCTCCGGCAACCGGTGATGGAGTTCACCGCAACCGCCTCGCACCGATTCAGAATTCTTCTGGGATTGTTCTGACATCCAAGGCTGAGGCTGATGACTCCTACACTTCTGGGGGTATCCAGGGGGTAGGAGTTTTTGGCTTTGCGTCCGCACTCCCCAGAGGCTCTCCCCCCTGGGCTGCCCTTCAACACCCTGACGACAAGGAGATGAGGATCTGTTGATGCTGGGCAGTTGGCTGTGGATCTTGGTGATGGGCTTTTTTGTCGGCCAAATCGTGGGTCGGCTGGGGATGCCCCCCCTGCTGGGGATGATCCTCGTGGGGATCTTGCTGGGAGATGTCCTATCCCCGGAGGTGCTGGCAGCGGCGGGGGATCTGCGGGTGGTGGCGGTGATGATCATTTTGATGAAGGCGGGCCTGGGGCTGGATCGGGAGAAGCTGGCCCAGCAGGGATCCGTGGCGCTGCGGCTGGGGTTTTTGCCGGCAGCCTGCGAGGCGGTGGCGGTGGCCCTGTTGAGCACCTGGATCCTGGGGTTGGACTGGCCTACCGGTTTGCTGTTGGGCTGCGTGATTGGGGCGGAGTCGCCAGCCGTGATCGTGCCGGGGATGTTGCGCCTCAAGAGTTTGGGCTGGGGAGTAACCAAAGGGATCCCGGATGCCATTTTGACCGGCAGCGCCCTTTCCGATGTGCTGCTGCTCTTAGGGTTTAGCCTGTTGCTCAGCTTTTTGGGCCAGGGCTCTGCAGAGAGCGTTCGCCTGCTGGGGCTGGAGCTATCGCCGCTGCAGTGGCTGCCGTTCCAAGTGGGGATGGAGATCCTGCTGGGCATAGCCATAGGCTACCTGGGGGCGCGGGTTCTGGTGTCGCTGCTAACCCAACAAAACTGGACCCGCAACAGCGTCCAGGAAGCGCTGCTGGCTGCCTGTATGGCCCTGGGGCTGGTGCTGGCACCGCAGGTGTGGCCCTATTTTTCCGGCTATTTGGCGGTGATGGCCCTGGGGTTCTTTCTAATTGAGCTGGATGCCCCCTTGGCGCGGCGGCTGCGAGGTGGGTTCGATGCCCTCTGGACGGTGGCGGAGATCGTGTTGTTTGTGCTGTTGGGAGCGTCGCTGGATCTGGGGGTGCTGGGATCCGTGTTTTGGCCGGGCTTGCTGCTCTTGACCTTGAGTCTGCTGCTGGGGCGGGGCTTAGGTTGGTGGCTTTCCACTCTGGGAAGCAATTGGAACGGGCGGGAGCGGCTGTTTTTGCTACCGGGCAACATGGCCAAGGCGACGGTGCAGGCGGCTATTGGTGGGATCCCTTTGGCCCAAGGGATCCCCGGTGGGGAGATCATTTTGGCTTTGGCGGCTCTGTCGATTTTGGTCACGGCCCCCCTGGGTGCTTGGCTGACCCAGGTGTGTGCTCCCCGGCTTTTGGAAAAAGGAGAGGTGGATCCCACCAAGGTAGGCAGCCAGGGCAAGGTGAGCTTTTTGGCAGCGGTGGACACCTCCCCTTTGGCCGAAGCCGTGCTGCGCAAGGTGGCCGATTTGGCGCGGCGGGTGGATGGGGAAGTGATTGTGTTGCATGTTACCGATAAGCCGCAGGGGAAAGGGGTAGAACTGTTGCGGCAACTCACCCAGCGTCTTTTGGCGGATATTCGCCACCAGTTTTGCTTGGCCTCGGGGCCCTTGGCAGAGACCATCGTAACCCTAGCTCAGGAGCGGCAGGTAACCGACATCGTCATGGGCAAGCGGGGCCACCGCGGCTGGGAGCAGGTTTTGGTGGGATCCACTTCCCAAGCGGTGTTGGAAACCAGCCCGATTCCGGTAATTTTGGTAGAGGAAGAGGACTTCAAGAGAAGCAGGATCCCTATCTCTGAGGGCAGAAAAAGCTAAGGATCCCACCTTTTCCGTAGGAAGTTCTGGGAACACAGTTCAAGGAGAATAGATGCGCTTGCAATCGGTGTGGGCTTACCTAAACCATGGCTTGGTCTCTCCCAGTTTGAGAGTTCCGTTTGCGGTTGCGTTGGGGGCTATTGGCGGATCCCTGAGTCGCTACTATCTATCCCTCTGGTTTGCGGAGCGATTTGGCCCTAGCTTTCCCTACGGAACCCTGTTCATCAACTTATCGGGTTGTGTGGTCATGGGTTGGTTCATGACCGTGGCTATGGAACGCCCTGAGATCTCACCGGAAATTCGCCTGCTGTTCGGGGTGGGATTCCTGGGTTCCTACACCACCTTTTCTACCTATGAACTGGATACCTTTAGCCTCTGGCAGCAACATCGCTTTGCTACTGGGCTTGTCTATTGGCTCGGTTCTTGCCTATTTGGAGCCTTGGCTATGGAGCTTGGGATCCTGTTGGCACGATTGTGGCGATAACGTTTAACGTAACCCCTATCAATCAGCAATCTATCCATCCAAAAGCCAGGTGCAGCAACTGGTCATTTTGGGCAATAACTTTTTTCTTAAAAGCACCGGGATCCCCACTAGTCAACCCCCTGGAATTTCTTATCTTAAGGAGCACTCTTCACCAAAGCAATATACAGTTTTTCCAGCGTTACTCACTACAGCCAATGCCAGCCAATCTCTTGCCTGACAAGGATCCCACTTCACTGTAGACTTTATGTGAAGCGGAAAAATCTGTAACCATGACAATCGCAACAGCCCAAAGACAAAAGGGATACAAGTATGCTAGATGATGAACCAGAAGTTTATAAATTGGATATTTACATCGGCGAGTCAGACCGTTGGCAAGGGAAGCCTCTCTACCTGGCTCTGCTGGAGCTAGGTCGTCAGCGTGGGCTAGCTGGTGGTACTGTGGTGCGAGCTATTGCTGGCTTTGGTCGAAACAGTCATATTCGCAGCAGTAACCTTCTAGAGCTTTCCACAGATCTGCCCATTTTGGTAACTTTCATCGACACGCCGGAAAAAATCAAAGCCTTTCTACCGGAAGTAAAAACTCTGATGCATGACGGTCTAGTTACTTGCCATAGGGTACAAGTATTCCATCATGTTCCTCATCAACAACAATAGTCCAGATCTGAAAATAGATTCCCCATTGCCAAGGAGCTGGTTATGCCCGATTCCCCTTCTGCCCTGCGCTTTATTGTTTTGCTGGGGATCGTCAGCCTCTGCGCCGATGCCACCTACGAAGGGGCACGCAGCATTTCTGGAGCTTTTTTGGGATCCCTGGGGGCCAGCGGCACGGTGGTGGGCTTGGTGGCGGGCGGGGGTGAATTGTTGGCCTATGGATTGCGTCTGGGGATTGGGGTTTTGAGCGATCGCACTGGGCGCTACTGGCAGCTCACCACCCTGGGTTATGGCATCAATACACTGGTGATCCCCGCTCTGGCTTGGGTGGGCAGTTGGCCTTTGGCGGCCTTGCTGTTGTTGACGGAACGAACTGGCAAAGGGATCCGCACTCCGCCGCGGGACGTGTTGCTTTCTCATGCAGCCCTGCAGGTGGGACGGGGCTTGGGGTTTGGCCTGCATGAGACCCTAGATCAAATTGGGGCAGTGGCAGGGCCGCTGTTGGTGGCGGCAGTTCTGAAAGTCGGCTATGGCTTCCGGGGTGGGTTTTTGGCCTTGGGGATCCCGGCGGCAATAGGACTGGGGGTTTTGGGGCTGGCGCAATGGCTCTATCCCAGCCCACGAGACTTCGAGCCGGAGCCGGAGATGACTCCAGCAAAAGGCTTGCCCAAAGTTTTCTGGCTGTATCTTTTGGCAGCAGCCTGTGTGGCTATGGGGTTTGCGGATTTTCCCCTCATTGCCCTGCATCTGCAACAACAGTCAGGGAGCGATGGGGCAGGGATCCCTTTGCTCTATGCCCTGGCCATGGGGGTGGATGCCCTGGCCGCCCTGGGATGTGGCTGGCTGTTCGACCGCGTGGGGCTGTGGAGCTTGCTGGGAGCGGTGGCGGTATCGGCTGGATTTGCGCCGCTGGCCTTTTCCGGTACCTATGCTCTGACGGTGCTGGGCATGGTGCTCTGGGGGATTGGTTTGGGGGCCCAAGAATCCATCATGAAGGCGGCGGTGGCCGGTATGGTAGCTCCCGAGACGAGGGGCTTTGCCTTTGGCCTGTTTACCAGTGTCTATGGATTGGCTTGGTTTGTGGGCAGCGCCCTGATGGGGGTGCTTTACGATTTCTCCCTGACTGGCTTAGTGCTCTTTTCGGTAGTCACTCAAGGGCTGGGGGCGGCTATCCTGCTGGCTCTAGTGTCCAGGAGGCAGGCCGAGGTGGGCTGATGAAAAGCCCCTGCACCAGATTACGGTGCAGCTCTTCGGGGGTTTCGTTTGTGCTAGTGGTGAGGAGCACCATCCCCTCAGGTTTTGGGCCACCTCCAGGAGCTTTTGTCAGAACCCGATTTTCAGAACTGATCCTTCATACCGCGCAGGCGAGCGAAGACCCGCACCGGATCCTGAGCTCCGGTGGCTGCCTGCAAAGCCGGCTGATCCCAACGCAAGAAGGGATTGGTGCGGCGTTCCTCGCCAATGGTGCTGGGGACAGTCGGGGATCCCGTCTGGCGCAGGGCAGCCACCTGCTGATAACGCGCCTGCAGGTCGGGGTTGTCTCCATCCACTGTCAGGGCAAACCTGAGATTGTTCAAGGTGTATTCGTGGGCACACCACACCCGTGTGGCTTCCGGCAACTGCCGCAGTTGATCCAGGGATCCCACCATCTGCTCCGGCGTGCCTTCAAACAGCCGCCCGCATCCCCCGGCAAACAGGGTATCGCCACAGAAGAGATCCCCACTCTCGGAAAAGTAGTAGGCAATATGGCCGCGGGTATGGCCGGGCACAAACAGCACCTTTGCTAGCCGACCCGCAAACTCCACTGTTTCCCCTGCCTTGAGCTCCACCGTCTGGCCAGGGATCCGCCCCCGATCCACCTGGCTGCCATAGACTCTGGCACGGGGATAGCGCTCCAAAAGCTGTCGGTTGCCCCCCACGTGGTCGTGGTGGTGGTGGGTGTTGAAAATGGCCACCAACTCCGCCCCCAGCTCGGCCAGCTTTTCCAACACGGGCTCAGCCACTGCCGGATCCACCACGGCTGCTGTTGCAGTGTCGGGATTGTGGAGCAGGTAGATGTAGTTATCGCGCAGGGCAGGCAACTGGAGAACGCGCATGGCTCGGCTAACTCTCAAAAATGGCCTGTTCTACGTCTTGCCGGCTGAGGGAATAGGGAAAAGATAAAGTTTTCGTGTTGCCGTCTGGGTAGGTGTATCGCACCCAAATGCTGGTTTCTTCCAGGCGCAAAATGGCTTTCCAGCCAGGCCGTTCGCAAAACCACTGCTCCACATCCTGCGGGTCGCGGGTGCAGCCCTGATCCTCTAGCCAGCGTTCGATGATGTGGAGGGGGTGATTATACAGGGGCGTGGTTGCAGGAGGCAAAGGCATGGCGAGATTCAAGAAAAGCAATCAAACCCTAGAGTCAACGGGCTATGTTCATTCAAGCACTCCTGATCCAGAATCCGAAAACTCGATCCCAATGTCCTACCGAAGAGGGCAGGAAATGCTCGCAGAATCAGCTTGCCCCACTCTCTCGCAGCCAAGCGAGGACACCTGCCAGTAGCAAACACACGACTAGGGTGGATCCCATCAGCAGCAGGGCACACAGCTCGCCAGCCGAAAGTGGGCGGGTTTCCATACGCAGCTCTAGAGAATCGGCACCAAGGGATCCCGGCATGCCCAGAGATCCCGTGTTGGCGGTCACCGCCCGTAAGCTGGCATCGTAGATGGCCCGTTTCGCCGGGTTGCTAAGGACAAGGTAGGCCTCCTGCAACTCTTGGAAGCAGCGAATGGCCACTTCCGGAGCCAGGGGAGAAGTATCGGGATGGTAGCGCTTGCTCAATTGCCGGTAGGCCCGCCGGATGGCCTCAGGAGATGCCCCTGGAGACAGACCCAGCCGTTGGTAGTAGGTGAGGGAAGTCAAGGAGCGCATGCAACCTATGGAGGAGCAAGACTACAGGGGCAGCAAAACCGCTTTCAGGGGAGCACAGCTCTAGTCCAGTGTAATCACTCGCGCAGACACCGGGATCCCTGCAGCAAGCCTCTATTCTTCCTCATCCTCTTCAGACTTAGCTTTGGGATAGTAGAAACCGGTGTTGCGACCGCTGAGAATGGCGCGCCCAATGGTCATGGCTCGCTGGGCCTGGAGCTTAGCTTTGCCCAGCCAGACGGCGTAGCGCCTGCGACTGCGGGCTTTAGAAGTTTTCTTCTTAGGAACAGGCATGGCTTCGCACAAAAACACAGCCTTACTAGGCTAGCATTGAGGCTGCGCTGCCGATCCCAGCTTTATTCAGGCAAGTAGCCTATCAGTGGTTGACCAAAAGGCGCGGCAAGCCCCGTCCTTCAGGGCAGGGAAGGATAGCGCCGACCGTAGCCGACGCC